>CAIVLG010000216.1 GCA_903906695.1 uncultured beta proteobacterium
CTCGCACAAATCCAGAAAATGGCTTTGTGCGCCTTGCTCTTCGTTGAGTGCGTAGGCCGGCCCCGGCACGCCGTTCGGTGCGCCCCATTTGGCGATGAATTCTTGCGGCGTCATCCCCTGCGGTCTGCCTCGACCTGCACCAGACAATCGTAAAAGGTCGGAGCGCGGCCGATGTCGGTCAGGGCCTGGCTGGTGAGCTGATTCACGTTGCTGCCGTCGAGCCCCAACTTGCGCCACCAGACACCGAGTCCGTTGACCACGCCGAGGCGGGCCCGACTGGAGACCTTGAGCTTGCAGCGATAGACACCGCGCGGGTTGAAGACGCGCACCGTGTCGCCGCTTTGCAGGCCACGCGCAGCAGCATCCGATTCGTGCATCTCCAGCAACGGTTCGCCTTCGAGCTCGCGCAGACTGTCCACGTTGACGAAGCTGGAGTTCAGGAAGTTGCGTGCCGGCGGCGAGATCATGGCCAGCGGATAGTCGGTTGACGACTTAAACGGTTCGTAGTTGGGTACATGGTCCGGCAGTCCGTCAAGACCCTGTGCGGTGAGTCGGGCACTGAAGAACTCGCAGCGGCCTGAGGGGGTCGGGAATTTGCCCTGGGCAAATGGTGCATCGGGCAATTTCAGTGTGGCAAAGCCCTTCTTCAGCAGCTCATCAAAATCGACCGCGTCGCCGTAGGCCATGCGGCAAAGCGTCAGATCGTCGTCGGCAAAGCAGGGTTCTTCAAAGCCCATGTGTTGTGCCAGTTCCCGAAAGATCTGCGCGTTCGGCTTGGCCTGGCCGAGTGGCGAAATGGCGGGACGATTGAGCAGCACATCGGTGTGGCCGTAGCTCATGTGCACGTCCCAGTGCTCCAGCTGCGTGGTGGCGGGCAGGATGTAATCGGCGTAGTCGGCGGTATCGGTCTGGAAGTGTTCCAGCACCACGGTGAACAGATCGTCACGCGCAAAACCCTGCACGACCTTGGCAGACTGCGGCGCAATCGCTACCGGGTTGCTGTTGTAAACGATCAGCGCCTGGACTGCCGGGCCAAATTCGCTGCTGGCCGGGCGCAGCAGGTCGTCTCCGATGGTGCTCATGTTGAGCTTGCGCGGGGTCTTGCCGCCCAACAGGTCGGGACGTTCAAGCGCGGCGCGCTGGATCGGGAAACTGCTTGAACTGGACAACAGCACGCCTCCGGCGCGATGTCGCCAGGCGCCGATCAGCGCCGGCAGGCTGGCGATCAGGCGCACGGCATTGCCGCCACCGTGCACGCGTTGCATACCATAGTTCAGGCGGATCGCGGCCGGCTCGTGGCTGATGGCGCAGGCGCCGTAGTCTCTGGCCAATGCCCGAATCTGCTCGGATTCAATGCCGCAGATGGCAGCGGCGCGCTCGGGCGGCCATTGCAGGGCGCGTTCAAGCAGCAAGTCCCAACCCAAGGTGTATTGCGCCAGGTAGTCGCGATCGAGCCAGTCGTGTTGAATCAGCTCGTGCATCAGCGAGAGCGCCAGCGCACCATCGGTGCCGGGCAACAGCGCGATGTGCTCATGGCACTTGTCGGCCGTTTCGCTCTTGCGCGGGTCGATGCAGACCAGTCTGGCGCCATGACGCTTGGCCTCTTGGGCGTAACGCCAGAAGTGCAGGTTGCTGGTGATCGAGTTGCTGCCCCAGATCAGGATCAGCTTCGCCTCGGCAAAGAACTCGACTCGCATGCCGACTTTGCCGCCCAGCGTCTGCGTCAGCGCCTCGGCGCCAGCGGAGGCGCAGATGGTGCGGTCCAGCAGAGAGGCGCCCAGTTTGTGAAAGAAGCGCGATGCCATGCTCTCACTTTGCACCAGCCCCATGGTGCCGCCGTAGCTGTAGGGCAGGATGGGCTGGGCGCCGTCGGGTCCATCTGCTGCAATGGCTTTGAGTCGTTGTGCAATGTCGGCGAGAGCCGTGTCCCAGCTGACGGGTTCGAACTGGCCCGAGCCTTTGGGTCCAATGCGTTTGAGCGGCTGCAGGATGCGATCCGGGTGGTAGGTGCGCTCCGGGTAGCGCGAAACCTTGGTGCACAGCGCGCCATCGGTGTGCGGATGCCCCGGATTGCCCTGCACCTTGATCACGACGCCGTCGGCCACCGTGGTCAGCAGCGAGCAGGTGTCAGGGCAGTCGTGCGGGCAGGCGCCCAGGATCTGGGTAGGGCCGGGGTCCGGCAGAAGGGATAGGATTTGGCTCATGGTCGGACGTATGTGTAGGCACCATTTTCACGCAATACCGCTCAGGAAGTGCGGACGTCGCCGGCCTCGCCTGCACGATTGTTCGGTTGGCGATAGACTTGGGTCATTAGGAGCCCCCATGAAAATCATCGATTCCATCGTCACCCAAGCGGCCGGCATTGCCGCCATTCGCCGCGATATTCACGCTCACCCTGAGCTCTGTTTTGAAGAAAATCGCACCGCTGATCTGGTCGCGCTTAAGTTGACCGAGTGGGGCATTCCGATTCATCGCGGATTCGGTACCACCGGCGTTGTTGGCATCATCAAGAACGGGACATCGAGTCGCGCCATTGGCTTGCGTGCCGACATGGACGCGCTGCCGATGCAGGAGTTCAACACCTTCGGCCACGCCAGCAAGAAGCCTGGCAAGATGCATGCTTGTGGCCATGACGGCCACACTGCCATGCTGCTGGCGGCAGCGCAGCATTTCGCCAAACAGCGCAATTTCGATGGCACCGTGTACCTGATCTTTCAGCCGGCCGAAGAAGGCGGCGGCGGTGCGCGCGAAATGATTAAAGATGGGCTGTTTGACGAGTTCCCGATGGACGCGGTGTTTGGCATGCACAACTGGCCGGGTTCGGAGGTTGGCAAATTTGCCATTGCAGCCGGACCGGTGATGGCATCGAGCAATGAGTTCAAGATCACGATTTACGGCAAGGGCGCCCACGCCGCCGCGCCGCACAATGGCCTGGACCCGGTGCCGGTGGCGTGCCAACTGGTGCAGTCTTTTCAGACCATCATCAGCCGCAACAAGAAACCGATC
>CAIVLG010000217.1 GCA_903906695.1 uncultured beta proteobacterium
CCTTTGTCCAGCATGCGGCTGGCCAGGCTGCCGGCAGCGGCCTGCTGGTGCAGCGACAGAGCGCTGCCAAACTTGAACGAGAAGCTCACGCTGGCGAGATCACCACGCACCGGTTTCACCAATGTCGCCGTCCTGACGCCACCAGCTGTGCTCGAAAAATCGACCTTGTCGTGCAAGGCATGTGTGCTGAAATCAAACACCGTCGATTCAAGCCCTTCTTCATGGAGCGCGTAGCCCTTCAGATAAGCCGCAACATCGGGCATCACGAGCTCCGGCGCGCGCCTCGGCGCGGCAGTCGGAATCAGGTGGCCCAGCGTGCGATTGGCGGGCAACAGGTAGTCTTGCGCCACGCGATTGACATCGCTCAATGTCAGCGTTTTCAGTCGCTCACGATCGACAAATACGGCGCGCCAATCACCCAGCACCTCAGCCTGCATGGCGCCCTCTGCCAGTTCCGCGGCGTTGGCAAACTGCAGCTCCAGGCTCTTCTCGATCTTGGTCTTGGCACGCTCAAATTCATCCTGCCGAAGCGGTTCTGTGGCCAGCTTCTCGACCGTTTCCAGCAGCAGTTTTTGACGTCGCAAGGGCTCATCGTCGGGGCCGAAAACCGTTCCAAACACAATACTGCCCGCTTCGCGCTGGCGATCGGTGTCGGCAAATACCGCCTGCGCCAGACGAGTTTCGACCAGGGCTTTGTGCAAGCGACCGGAAGGCTCATCGCCCAGAGCTGTCGCCAGCACCTCCAGCGCAATGTGGTCGGGGTGCAAGCCAGCCGGCGCATGGTACAGGCTCAGCAACAACTGAGAGGTCGCCGGTCGACGCACCACGACACTGTGTTCCCCGTCCTGCGCGGGCTCCAGGGTGTGGGTTTGGGGAATCGGTACGGGCGGCTGTCTCGGCGCGCCCAGTGTCTTCTGGATGCTCTGCATCGTCGGCGCCACGTCGAACTTCCCTGCCACCATCAGAACCGCGTTGTCGGGGCGATAAAAGCGTCGGTAGAAGGCCTGCAAGTTCTCGATCTCGACTTTCTCGATGTCGCTCTTGTTGCCGATGGTGGCTTTGCCGTAGTTGTGCCAGGCATAGGCTGCCGCCGTCACTCGCTGCGAAAGCGTTGCGAAAGCGTTGTTGCCGGCGATCTCGAACTCGCTGCGCACCACTGTCATTTCACTGTCCAGGTCTTTCTTGGCGATGAAACTGTTGACCATCGCATCGGCCTGCCAGCCAAGGTACCAGTCGAGCGACGTCTGGCTCGATACAAAGGTGGCGAAATAGTTCGTCCGGTCCGCCGTGGTGCTGCCGTTGAAGTCAAAACCGCGGCGGCGAAATTCGGATTTCGGGTCGGGCGTGCCCGCTGTACCCTTGAAGATCAGGTGTTCGAGCAGGTGCGCCATGCCAGCTTCGCCGTAGCCTTCATGGCGGGAGCCCACCATGTAGGTGAGATTGACCGTGACCCGCTCGTCGGCCGCATCGGGAGCCAGCAAAACCTTGAGCCCATTGGCCAGCCGGTATTCGCTGATGCCTTCAACCGTCTGGACGCGAATGACACCTTGGGGCAGCGTCAGGCTTTGTTGCGCCTGGATTGGTGCCGCCGCCAAGACGGCAAAGACCAGCAGAACAATATCCCTGCCCAAACGGCGCACAGCGCAAGTCAGAAGCCCCATTGATGTCTCCGTGCCCAATTCAAACGCCGATGCAAGCCAGTGCCCGGCAGACCGGCTTGCATCATAGGTCCCGCTTCAGAAGATCGATCAACTCAGTGCACGACGCGCTCGAAGCTGAACTGCCCTGGTGCGCGGATCGGATCGACGTCGACCGGAATCACGTCCTTCGGAGCAAACTTGCCTTCCAGCAGCAGCTTCGACAGCGGATTTTCGATGCGTTGCTGGATCGCACGCTTGAGGGGCCGCGCGCCAAACACCGGATCGAAGCCGACTTTGGCCAGTTCGGCCAACGCCGCTGGCGACACTTCGAGTGACAACTCCATCTTGGCCAGCCGCTCTCGCAGCACCTGAATCTGGATCGCGGCAATCTTGGCGATATGCGAGGCATCCAGTGCATGGAAGACAACGGTCTCGTCGATCCGGTTCAGAAACTCGGGCCGGAAATGATTTTTCAGTTCGCCGGTCACCGCTTCCTTGATGTCTTCGCTGTCCTGACCGACCATGCTCTGAATCATCTGCGAGCCAATGTTGCTGGTCATCACGATCACCGTGTTCTTGAAATCCACGGTGCGGCCCTGACCATCGGTCAGTCGACCATCATCAAGCACCTGCAGCAAGACGTTGAACACGTCGGGATGCGCTTTCTCGACCTCGTCGAGCAGCAACACACTGTAGGGTTTTCGGCGCACGGCTTCGGTCAGGTAGCCGCCCTCCTCGTAGCCGACATAGCCCGGCGGCGCGCCGATCAGACGCGCGACCGAATGCTTCTCCATGAACTCGCTCATGTCGATGCGCACCAGATGATCTTCGGAGTCGAACAGGAAGCCAGCCAGGGCCTTGCAAAGCTCGGTCTTGCCAACCCCGGTCGGCCCGAGGAACAGGAAGCTTCCAGTCGGGCGATTGGGGTCCGATAAACCGGCGCGCGAGCGGCGAATCGCGTTGGCGACGGCGGTGATCGCCTCGTCCTGCCCGACCACACGCTGATGCAGTTTGCCTTCCATCAGCAGCAATTTGTCGCGCTCACCCTGCAACATCTTGGAGACGGGAATGCCGGTGGCACGACTCACTACCTCGGCAATTTCCTCGGCACCGACCATGGTCCGCAGCAATTGCGGTCGGCCGCCATCCTTGGCATTCTTGGCCTTGCCGGCCTCCTTGGTCTGGGCATCCTTGAGCTGCTTTTGCAAACCCGGCAATTTGCCATATTGCAGTTCACCGGCTCGGTTGAAATCGCCTTTGCGGGTCAACTCCTTGATCTCAAAATCAACCTTCTCAATCTCCTGCATGATCGTCTTGGAGCCCTGAGCCTGTGCTTTCTCCGCCTTCCAGATTTCGTCCAGATCGGCGATCTCCTTTTGCAGCTTGTTGATCTCTTCCTCGATCAGGGCAAAACGCTTCTTCGATGCCTCATCTTTTTCACGGCGCACCGCCTCGCGCTCAATCTGCAACTGGATCAGACGCCGGTCCAGCTTGTCCATCACCTCGGGTTTGGAATCGAGCTCGATCTTGATCTTGGACGCAGCTTCGTCGATCAGGTCAATCGCCTTGTCGGGCAAAAAACGGTCGGTAATGTAACGATGGCTCAACTCCGCAGCCGCCACGATCGCCGGATCGGTGATCTGTACGCCATGGTGGGTTTCGTAGCGCGCCTGCAGACCGCGCAGAATCGCGATCGTGGCTTCCACCGAGGGCTCGCCGACCAGTATTTTCTGGAACCGGCGTTCCAGAGCCGCGTCCTTCTCGATGTACTTGCGGTACTCGTCGAGTGTCGTGGCACCCACGCAGTGCAGTTCTCCCCGCGCCAGCGCCGGCTTGAGCATATTGCCGGCATCCATCGCGCCCTCGGCCTTACCGGCCCCGACCATGGTATGCAACTCGTCAATGAAAACTATAGTCTGCCCTTCGTCCTTGGCAAGATCCTTGAGGACGTTTTTCAAGCGCTCCTCAAACTCGCCGCGGAATTTGGCGCCGGCCAGCAAAGAGGCCATATCAAGTGACAGCACGCGCTTGCCCTTAAGCGAATCCGGCACTTCGCCGGCCACAATGCGTTGCGCCAGACCCTCGACAATCGCGGTCTTGCCAACGCCCGGTTCACCAATCAGTACCGGGTTGTTCTTGGTGCGGCGCTGCAAGACCTGAATCGCGCGACGAATCTCGTCGTCGCGACCAATCACCGGATCGAGTTTGCCCATGCGGGCGCGCTCGGTCAGGTCCAAACAGTATTTCTTCAAGGACTCGCGCTGGTCTTCAGCGTCTGCGCTGTCGACATTCTGGCCGCCACGCACGGCGTCGATGGCGGCCTCCAGCGACTTGCGAGTCAGGCCATTTTCACGGGCAACTTTCCCGATGTCCTGCTTGCTGTCGGTCAGTGCCAGCAAGAACAATTCACCGGCCACAAACTGATCACCGCGTTTGATCGACTCCTTCTCGGCCGCTTGCAGCAGGCTCACCATGTCGCGCCCAATCTGTACCTGCTCCTGGCCCTGCACCTCAGGCAGTTTCTTCATTGCCGCTTCGGCCGCGCTGAGTAAACCTGCGACGTTCACGCCGGCGCGCTGCAACAAGGCCTTCGGACCATCGTCCTGGCGCAACATGGCGATCAGAACGTGGACCGGTTCAATGTAGGCGTGATCCTTGCCCAGCGCCAGCGTTTGCGCCTCGCCCAGAGCTTCCTGAAATTTAGTGGTAAGTTTTTCGATTCGCATGACTGATCCTTTTGTCCTTGATTGACGCACAACTTGGGCTCGCTGCAGGCATTTCAAGTGCCACGCCAGTTGTTGCGACTGACAAAAATCAATGAGTGGTCAATCAAAGGCCGGGCTGACCAGACCCGCAAGCGCCCCATGACAGCAGCGCGGGTTCAGCCGAGGTTGGATCTGGTGACGCCCCAACGCGCCAGGGCAGCGTCGTCCGAGACGCGCGCATCGACCCATCGCTCGCCCTGCGCAGTCTGCTCTTTCTTCCAGAACGGCGCCTGCGTCTTGAGGTAGTCCATCAGAAACTCGCAGGCCTGAAAACTCTCTGCGCGATGCGCTGATGTCACCGCCACCAAAACGATCTGATCCAGTGCTTGAAGTCGGCCAATGCGGTGAATCACCCGCACGCCAAGAATGTCAAAACGCCGCCGCGCCTCGTCCATCATGGCTTCAATCGCCCTTTCGGTCATGCCTGGGTAATGCTCCAGTTCCATGCCCATCACGTCATCCGGCAGACCTGCATTTCTGTCGCGAACAGTGCCAACAAAACAGCAGACCGCACCGATGCGTGAATCCTTGGCGCGCAAGGTTTCCAGCTCGGCGCCGACATCGAAATCGTCGGTCTGAATCGACACACGAAAGCACGCCATGACATCGGCCTGCATGGAACGATCAACCCCCGGTCACAGGGGGGAAAAAGGCCACTTCGGCACCCTCAGCCAGCATCGCAGATTCATCGCTCATGACCTGATCCAGCGCCACGCGCACAGCACGGCCATGTGCCAGGCTCTCGGCCCGGCCACCGCCGCGTGCGATCAGCTCATGGCGCAAGCCGGCCAGCGTCAAAGCCATGGTGTCGACCATTTCGCTGCCAACACCGATGGCTTCGCGAATCGACGCAAAATATTTGACGGTCACTCTCACGCCAGCACCTCCGCAAAGGGAATGAATCGAACCATGTCGCCATGCGCAATGGTCTGCCCGGGCGCATTGTCGACCAAACCATCAGCCCAGACCGCGGACGTCAAGACCCCCGAACTCTGGTTGTCGAACAGGTCCAACCCCCCTGCAGCATTGCGCCGGGCGCGCAGAAATTCGCGCCGCTTGTCGGCGCGGGTCGATTTGAAATGGGCCTGCATGCTAATTGATCGGGTAGCAAGCTCCCTGGCACCCTGCAACTTCAGCACGAAGGGGCGCACCAGAAGCAGAAAAGTGACAAAGCTCGAAACCGGATTGCCGGGCAAGCCCATGAAGTGCGCGTCCTTGACCCGACCATACGCGAACGGTTTGCCGGGCTTGATCGCAAGCTGCCACAAATCGATTGAACCCAGGGCCTGTGCTGCCGGTTTGATGTGATCCTCCTCGCCTACCGAGACCCCGCCGCTGGTCAGGATCAGGTCGTGACTTTGGGCAGCGTCCTGCAAGGCCTGCACTGTGGCATCGAAGCGGTCCGGCACGATGCCCAGGTCGCTCACCTCACACCCCAGACGCATCAGCATCGCGCGCAGGAAGAACCGGTTCGAGTTGTAAATGGTCCCGGCTTTCATCTGCTCTGGCGCCACTTCGCCCGGCATCACCAGCTCGTCCCCGGTGGATAACAGCGCTACCCGGGGACGTCGCACCACAGTCACGCTGCCCATGCCAATGCTGGCCGCCAGCCCCAATGCGGCCGGCGTGAGGCGCTCGCCCCTTGACAGCACCACCGACCCCATTCTGATGTCTTCTCCGGCGCGGCGGATCCACTGACCCGGCACCGGTAGCGCCTTGACGCGAACCCGCCCGCCGTCGAGTGGCTCGCAATCTTCCTGCATGACGACGACATCAGCGCCCGCGGGAATGGGCGCACCGGTAAATATTCGGGCGGCAGTCATGGGCGCCAGCATGTCACCGGTTGAACCCGCTGCGATTCGCTGGGTCACCCGCAACACAGTCGGCGACGACGCCAAATCAGCACAGCGCACGGCGTATCCGTCCATCGAGCTATTGTCCTGCGGCGGAACCTGCAAGACCGACACCAAATCGAGCGCCAAGACGCGACCATCGGCATCGAATGTGCTGACCCGTTCCACCTCGGCGAGACAGTTGGCGCCTTGCAATAGCTCAAGCAGCGCATCATCCAGCGACCGAAGCGGTTTGCGGGGCATCGCGGTTTTGCTCATACCAGGATCTCCGTCCGGTAGTCAAATCGAGACTGGTTTGCCATCAGCCAGTCCGCCACCGCCGCCATGTCGTTCAGGTCCAGCACCGGCCGCTGCGTCGGATGTGGCAGTTGAACCGGTGAGTCGGTGGCAATGGCAACGATGAAATCATCAAGCGGATAGCGCGCGGGTTGTTTGGACGACGTACGCCAGACCTCGATCTTCGGCAATTCCGAGTCCTTGAATCCTTCCACAAATACCCAGTCGACACTCTCGTCGAGTCTGGCAATCAGATGATGCACCGAGACTGGCGCCGAAGGTTCGAACTCACGCATCAGCGCGAGCCGCTGGCTGGATGCCACCACGACCTCGAAGGCGCCGGCTACGCGATGCCGATAGCTGTCTTTGCCAACATGATCAATGTCGAAGCTGTGATGGGCATGCTTGACAACCGACACGCGCAGACCCTGCTGGCGAAAGACCGGAAGCAGGCGTTCCACCAGGGTCGTCTTGCCAGACCCGGAAAAACCCGCAAATGCAACAACCTTCATCTGCAGTGCTGGGCAATATAGTTCTTGATGGCTTGTGCATCGGCGGTCATGCGGGTCACACGTTTGGGGAGCGATTCAATTCCCTCGAATTTGGGCGGACGATCCGGCTCACGTCCAAGGGCTTCGACGATGGTGGCAGCAAACTTGATTGGCAAAGCGGTCTCCAGCACAATCATCGGCAAGCCCGGCTGCTGATGCTCCCGGGCCACCTTCAGGGCGTCGGCAGTATGGGTGTCGATCAGGATGCCAAAACGCTCAAAGGTCGTGCGAATCGTGTTCAAGCGATCGGCATGCGTGCTCTTGCCGCTTGCGAAGCCGAACTTTGATCCAGCTTCTTCAAAGGCCGGGGCTGCACTCAAATCAAAACGACCACCCTGCTGAAGCGTGGTTTCGAACAAGGCCTTCACGCGCACGCCGTCCCGCCCCAGCAGGTCAAAAACAAAGCGCTCGAAATTCGACGCCTTGGAAATATCCATCGACGGGCTTGACGTCTCAAGCGTATCGGCGCTGCTGCGCACCCGGTAGACACCGGAGCGAAAAAATTCGTCCAATACATCGTTTTCGTTGGTAGCCACCACCAGCGTATCGATGGGCAAGCCCATCATGCGCGCAATATGGCCAGCGCAGACATTGCCGAAGTTGCCTGACGGCACCGTGAAACTCACCTTTTCAAGATTCGACCGGGTTGCCTGAAAATAACCGGCAAAGTAGTAAACGACCTGCGCCATCAGGCGCGCCCAATTGATGGAGTTGACCGTCCCTATCCTGTGCTTGCGCTTGAAATCGAGGTCGCTGGAAACCGCCTTCACCATGTCCTGACAGTCGTCGAAGACACCGTCGACTGCGATGTTGTGAATGTTCTCATCCATCAAACTGAACATCTGTGCTTGCTGGAACGGACTCATGCGACCTAAGGGGCTGGTCATGAATACGCGCACGCCTTTCTTGCCACGCATCGCGTACTCGGCGGCACTGCCGGTATCGCCGCTGGTGGCACCCAGTATGTTGAGATGCTCACCCCGGCGCGCCAACTCGTACTCAAACAAGTTGCCGAGCAACTGCATCGCGAGGTCCTTGAACGCCAGCGTCGGCCCGTTGGACAAGGCCTCGACATAGAGAATCGTTTTCGCGGCAATCGTCGAAGCGTCTTCCAGCTTCGTCAAAGGCACTATCTGGGGCGTACCAAAAATGTCCCGCGTGTAGGTCTTTTCGCAGAGGGCTTTCAGATCGGTCGCAGGAATGTCGTCGATATAAAGCGATAGCACTTCGAAGGCCAGCGCCGCATAACCTTGCCCGTGCCAAACGTTGCGCCAACGCGCCAGTGTCGCCGCGTCAACCTGCGGGTAGTGCACGGGCAAGTAGAGCCCGCCGTCGGGTGCCAACCCTTCCAGCAGGATTTCGCAAAAGCGTTTGTGGCCACGCAAGTCATCGCCGGCAGCGCGCGTCGAGCAGTATTTCATCAGGCCAGCTCTTCCTTGCGGATGCGGATGATGGGGGCCAGCACGGTGGGCAACGCCTGCATCTGCGCCATGGCTTCATTCATCTGAGCCTCGACGCATTCGTGGGTCAGAATGATCAGATCGGTCTGTGTGGCACCTTCGCCGCCGATCTCGTCGGCTTCGCGCTGCAACACGGCGTCGATACTGATGTCGAGGGACGCCAAAATGCCGGTCACGCGGGCCAACACGCCAGCTTCATCCGCCACCCGCAGACGCAGGTAGTAGCTGGTCACGACCTCGCTCATCGGCAACACCTTGAGATCGCTCATGGCATCAGGCTGAAACGCCAGGTGGGGCACCCGATTGAGCGGATCGGCGGTGTGCAAACGCGTGATATCGACCAGATCCGCAATCACCGCACTGGCCGTCGGCTCCGAGCCCGCACCCTTACCGTAATAGAGGGTGGTGCCCACCGCATCGCCCTGCACCATGACAGCATTCATCGCCCCTTCGACGTTGGCGATCAGCCGCCGGGTCGGCACCAGACTCGGGTGCACGCGCAGTTCGATTCCGGCGGCGGTCTTCTTCTTTGAGTCAGCCTCTCGCCGCTTGGCAATGCCCAGCAACTTGATGCGGTAACCCAGTTGCTCGGCGTACTTGATGTCGGCGGCACCGAGTTTGGTGATGCCTTCGACATAGGCCTTGTCAAACTGCACCGGAATTCCAAAACCGATCGCCGACATGATGGTCGCCTTGTGCGCCGCATCGATGCCCTCGATGTCGAAGGTCGGGTCCGCCTCGGCGTAGCCGAGCCGCTGGGCTTCTTTCAGGACGACCTCAAAATCAAGTCCCTTGTCACGCATTTCGGACAATATGAAATTGGTCGTTCCGTTGATGATGCCGACGATCCATTGAATGCGATTGGCCGTCAGTCCTTCACGCAAGGCCTTGATGATCGGAATGCCGCCGGCCACCGCAGCCTCGAATGCCACCATCACTCCTTTGGCCGACGCTGCGGCAAAGATCTCGGTGCCATGCACGGCCAGCAGCGCCTTGTTGGCGGTCACCACGTGCTTGCCGGCCGCGATCGCCTCCATCACCAGTGTGCGCGCAACGCCGTAACCGCCAATCAGTTCGATGACGATATCAATTTCCGGGTTGGCAATCACCTCGCGCGCGTCCTTGACCACCTTGATGCCGGTGCCGACCAATGCTTGTGCCTTGGTAATATCAAGATCGGCCACCATGCTGATCTCGATGCCGCGACCGGCGCGACGCTTGATTTCTTCCTGATTGCGGCGCAGCACATTGAACGTGCCGGAGCCCACAACACCTGCGCCGAGAAGGCCCACTTGAATCGGATTCATATATTCCTGCTGGTTGACAATTCAGTTGCTGTGCCGCTTGCGATAGCCTTCTAGAAACTTCGCCAGGCGGCCAATGGCCTCACGCAAATCATCTTCATGCGGTAGAAAGACAATGCGGAAATGGTCTGGCGCCGGCCAGTTGAAGCCGCTACCCTGCACCAGCATCACGCGCGTTTCCTGCAACAGTTCCAGAAGAAACTGTTGGTCATCGGCAATCGGATAGACGATCGGGTCCAAGCGCGGAAACATGTACAGGGCAGCGCTCGGTTTGACACACGTCACACCAGGAATGGCAGTGATCAACTCGTAAGCCAGGTCACGTTGACGACGCAGACGACCGCCATCGGCTACCAAATCATTGATGCTCTGGTAGCCACCCAATGCGGTCTGGATCGCCCACTGACCCGGAACGTTGGGACACAGCCGCATGTTCGAGAGCATGTTGAGCCCCTCAATGTAGTCCCGGGCCAGCTTCTTGTCGCCCGACACGATCATCCAGCCGGCCCGATAACCACATGAGCGGTAGCTCTTGGACAGTGAGTTGAAGGTCAGAGTCAGCACATCATCGGAAAGGCAGCCGATCGCCGTATGACGGGCGCCGTCGTAGAGAACCTTGTCGTAAACCTCATCGGCAAAGATGACCAGACCATGCTCACGCGCAATCTGCACAATGGCCTTGAGCAACTCATCCGAATAAAGCGCACCTGTCGGATTGTTCGGGTTGATCACCACGATGCCTTTGGTCCGCGCTGTGATCTTGGCGCGCATGTCGTTCAAATCAGGCATCCAGCCCTTGGCCTCGTCACACAGATAATGCACTGGTGTGCCGCCGGACAAACTGGCCGCCGCCGTCCAGAGCGGATAGTCCGGTGCTGGCAACAGCAACTCATCATCGTTGTCGAGCAAGGCATTGGTCGCCATCACGATCAATTCACTGGCACCGTTACCCAGGTAGATGTCGTCGAGCGAGACGCCCTTGATACCTTGCTGTTGCGTGTAATGCATGACCGCTTTGCGGGCTCCAAATATGCCCTTGCTGTCCGAATAGCCCGCCGAATTTGGCAGGTTGCGTATCATGTCCTGTTGAATTTCTTCCGGCGCATCAAAACCAAACGGAGCAAGATTGCCGATGTTGAGCTTGATGATCTTATGCCCTTCTTCCTCCATCTGCTGCGCCGCGTCCATGATCGGGCCACGAATGTCATAGCAGACGTTGGCGAGCTTGCTTGATTTTCGAATCGTCTTCAAATTCCCTCCGGACCTCGATGAGATGAGGCTGAACTTATAATTTGACCACATTTCCACCTTAGGTCCGGGACGCCTTATTCGCCTGGGGCATCGACGTCCAGACATTTTCAACATGAAAATTCAGCCTGATCTCATGGGCGCACAGTCCATCAGTGCTTACGGCCCCGGCTGGATCGGTGTTGGAGGCGAAAAGTTAACGTCCAGTGTGGTGATAGGCTCGAATGGTGAGCGCCTTCAATGGAATTGCTCTCGATTTGCAGACCTTGGCGCTGCTCACTTCGCACAGCTCGCCGCCCTGGGCGCGGAGCTGATCATTTTTGGCAGCGGGGAAGTGATTCGATTTCCGCCGGCAGACTGGATCAGACCTCTGATCGAAAAGCAGATCGGTGTCGAAACCATGGACACGCAGGCTGCCTGTCGGACTTACAACATACTGGCGGGCGAAGGGCGCAGCGTGATCGCGGCGCTGCTGATAGAAACTGCATAGGGATAACACCGGCCACTGCGTCAGGGGTAGCCGTGGTTTTCGGGGTAAAATCAGTGACTAGAAGTCGCAGGCGCCACAGCGCTGTCGCAGGATAGGGCCAACGACTTGAGAGAACGACGCATCCTGTCACACGAGATTTAAGAACCATGGCAATCGTTGTCAACAAACTCATCCCAGAATTTGAATCCAATGCCACCAGTGGCATCAAAGTAACCAACAGCTCTCACCTCGGAAAGATCGTTATTCTGTATTTCTATCCGAAGGACAACACACCTGGCTGCACCACCGAGGCGATGCAGTTTCGAGACAAATACCGTGACTTCGTGAAGGCGGGAGCCAGCGTCTTTGGCGTATCTCGTGACAACATGAAATCGCACGACGAATTCAAGGCCAAATTGGAACTTCCATTTGAATTGATCGCCGATACCGAAGAAAAGATGTGCCACATGTTCGGGGTCGTCAAGAACAAAATAATGTATGGAAAAAAGGTCAAGGGTATCGAGCGCAGCACATTTTTGATCGGCACTGACGGGGTTCTCAAGGAAGAATGGCGTGGCCTCAAGGTGCCGGGTCATGTCGACGACGTGCTCAAAGCGGTCAAGGAATTGAAGAAGACCGCGGCACTCGTCTGACGCTGACGAATGCCTTTACCAACTGCACCTGCGAAGCGCGCTGCGCTGTTGTCCGAGCGGGATTACGACATACCAGCGCGAGCCCACCACCGGGCACGAAAGACTGAACCGCCGTCGGACGCCACCAGCTTCACCGAAGAGTCACCAATGCCCCAGACTTCCGGTCTTGCAAACGTCCCGGCCTCAAGTGTCACCGTTGCACCGCAGCGCGCCCGGGCAACCCGAAGCAGAGGCCGAAGTCCGGGAACTGATCAGCCACAAAGTATGCCGGAGCACCCAGTGACAGCCACGGTCAGACCCAGAAAGGCGATTCGCAGCGGTCCGGCCAAATTGTTTGTGCTCGATACCAATGTGCTGCTGCACGATCCGATGTGCTTGTTTCGGTTTGAGGAACACGACATCTTTTTGCCGATGATTGTTCTCGAAGAGCTTGATGCACACAAGAAGGGAACGACGGAGGTTGCCCGCAACGCGAGACAGACCAGCCGAACGCTGGACGCTTTGGCGGGCCACCAGGGCTCTGACATCAGCGTTGGCTTGCCTCTAAACAGCACAGGTCATCGGGAAGCCGGTGGCAAATTGTTCTTCCAGACTCAACTGCTGAATTACTCGCTACCCACCAGCCTGCCGCAGGGCAAGGCCGACAACCAGATTCTGGGCGTGGTCGAAGCGCTGCGCAAGCAGCACGCCCCGCGCGAGGTGGTACTGGTGTCCAAGGACATCAACATGCGGGTCAAGTCACGTGCGCTGGGACTGGGCACGGATGACTATCAGAACGACAAGACATTGGAGGATGGTGACCTTTTGTATGCCGGGGCTACCGCATTGCCAGCCAATTTTTGGGAAACCCACGGAAAGACAGTTGAAAGCTGGCAGCAGGGTGTGCATACCTTTTATCGCATCACCGGTCCGATTGTTCCCAGCCTTCTGGTTAACCAGTTCGTCTACTTTGAATCTCCGGGCGAGCCCAGCCTTTACGCTCGCGTCACTGAAATTCGAGGCAAGACTTCAGTCTTCAAGACATTGAAGGATTACACACACCTGAAGAATTCGGTTTGGGGCGTTACAACGCGCAATCGTGAGCAGAATTTCGCCATGAATCTGCTGATGGATCCCGAGATTGACTTTGTGACCTTGACCGGCACAGCAGGTACCGGAAAGACCCTTATGGCACTGGCATCCGGACTGACGCAGGTCCTCGATGATCGGCGTTACACCGAGATCATCGTAACGCGCGCCACCGTCAGTGTCGGCGAGGATATCGGCTTCCTGCCCGGTACCGAGGAAGAAAAAATGGGCCCATGGATGGGCGCGCTGGATGACAATCTGGAAGTATTGGGCAAGACCGATACCAGCGCGGGCGAATGGGGCCGGGCAGCTACCGCCGAGTTGATACGCAGTCGCATCAAGATCAAGAGCATGAATTTCATGCGCGGACGCACTTTCCTGAACAAGTACGTCATCATCGACGAGGCGCAAAACCTGACACCCAAGCAGATGAAAACGCTGATCACGCGCGCCGGTCCCGGCACCAAGATTATCTGCATGGGAAACCTGGCGCAGATCGACACGCCGTATCTGACCGAGGGCTCTTCCGGCCTGACTTTTGCTGTCGACAAATTCAAAGGCTGGCAGCACGGTGGACACATCACGCTGGCACGTGGCGAGCGATCACGCTTGGCAGACTTTGCGAGCGAAGTTTTGTAGCTGACGCAGTTCGGGAAACAGCCGGTTGCCGTTGGTCAACAGCGAGGTCTGTCCCACAAAATCTCAGAAGTCCCTGCCCCCGCCCTGGGCCAGCGATTCAAACTTGGTGATCGGTTTCAGGAAGGCGAGTTTCACCATGCCGGTGGGGCCGTTGCGCTGCTTGGCAATCAGAATCTCGGCCACACCGGGCTCTTTGCAGGCGTCCTTGGTGTAGTACTCGTCACGGTAAATGAACATGATGATGTCGGCATCCTGCTCGATCGCCCCCGACTCGCGCAGATCGCTCATCATCGGACGCTTGTCGGGCCGGGTTTCGACACTCCGGTTGAGTTGCGACAATGCCAGCACCGGACATTGCAATTCCTTGGCCAACATTTTCAGGCCACGCGAAATTTCGCCCAGTTCCGTGGCGCGGTTTTCGCCATCACTGGCAGAGCCGCTCATGAGTTGCAGGTAGTCGACCACAATCAGCCCCAACTTGCCACATTGGCGCGCCAGGCGTCGGGCGTTGGCACGCAGTTCACTGGAGGTCAGCCCCGCCGTTTCGTCGATGTGCAAGGAAATTGTGCGCAGTTTTTCAATCGCTTCGGTCAAGCGCGGCCATTCTTCGTCGGTCAGCTTGCCTGTGCGCAAGTGACTCTGATCGATCCGGCCGATCGAGCCCACAATACGCACAGCGAGCTGAGAAGCACCCATTTCCATTGAAAAAACGGCGACCGGCAAACCTTCGTTCAGCGCCACATGCTCGGCAATATTAATGGCCAACGCCGTCTTGCCCATCGAAGGACGAGCCGCCAGCACAATCAGGTCACCGGCCTGAAATCCGGCGGTCAGCCGATCCAGGTCATAGAAGCCGGTCGGCACCCCCGTGACATCATTGGGGTTGTCAGCCATCTCCTGAACCCGGTCCAACAATGCCACCACCAGGCTATCCATGGCCTGAAAGCCCTGCTTGGTGCGTGCTCCCTCCTCACCGATATTGAATATCTTTTGCTCTGCTTCATCCAGAATGGTGGCCACCGGTCGCCCCTTCGGGTTGAAGGCATTGGTGGCAATCTCGTCGCTGGCGCTGACCAGTTTTCTCAGAATCGCACGCTCGCGCACAATCTCGGCGTAACGTCGAATGTTGCCGGCGCTGGGCACGTATTGAGCAAGCGCGTTGAGATACGCCAAACCGCCCACTTCCTCAGCCTTGCCGATACTCAGCAACTGTTCAAATACAGTGATCACATCGGCCGGTCTGGAGAGGTTGACAAGTGCACCGATCGCGCCAAACACCATGCGATGCTCAAATCGGTAAAAATCATTTGCCTGCAGCAGATCGCTGACACGATCCCAAGCCGAGTTGTCGAGCAATAGACCGCCCAATACACTCGACTCCGCTTCGATCGAGTGCGGTGGAATGCGCAATTGCGCGACCTGCCGGTCTGAACCGTAGTCATCAGCTACGGCAGAAAGTACAGCGGACATGGTGGTTTCCTTTTAACGCTCAATCGTACGCCAGAGCATGCTTGACGTCGAGTGATACGCTGGACAAAAGCCCGGGAGAAACTGTGAACAAGATGTGGAAATTCGGGGACAAAACAATGCTGTCGAAAAAACAAAAGCCGCCGAGGCCTGACAGCCCCGACGGCTTCCCGAACTTGGGTTCGATTTAGACGGTCTCGCCGTAGACAGAGACCGTGATATCGACCACGACATCCGTATGCAATGCCACGCTGACGGTGCTGTCGCCAACCAGCTTGATCGGACCATGGGGCATCCGGATCTGGGCCTTGACCACCTTGTAGCCACTTTTGTTCAATTCCTCGGCGATGTCCGCGTTGGTCACTGAACCAAACAGGCGACCGTCCACGCCGGCCTTCTGCGTCAGTTTGGCAACAGTGCCGGCCAGTTTCTCACCGACTGCCTGTGATTCGGCCAATTTGGCTGCAGCGGTTTTTTCAAGTTCGGCGCGCTTGGCTTCAAACTCCTGTTTGGCCGATGCCGTCGCGCGACGGGCGCGACCTGAGGGAATCAGAAAATTGCGTGCATAGCCGTCCTTGACGCGGACGATTTCCCCGAGATTGCCAAGGTTGACGACCTTGTCGAGCAGAATGATTTGCATGGTCTTATTCCTTAAATCTTGTGCTGATCGCTATACGGCAACAGCGCCAGGAAGCGCGCGCGCTTGATGGCGGTATTGAGTTGGCGCTGAAAAATTGCCCGCGTACCGGTCAGCCGTGCCGGAATGATCTTTCCATTTTCTGCAATGAAATCACGCAGCGTATCGATGTCTTTGTAGTCGATCTCTTCAACTCCGGTCACGGTAAAGCGGCAAAAGCGCTTGCGCTTGAACAGCAGGTTCTGCGCTGGGCGCTTGGGGCGCTTGTCTTTGTTGTTAAAACGTCTTGGTCCGGCCATGATGGACTCCTTAAATAATTACAAATTGTTAATCTTGCAGAAATTCTTGAATGTGAAACACAGTATGTTTGCCGTTGCGAGGTGTTGCCAGAAAGCCGCTGAAACTCCAGCTACTTCCTATGGTCTGTTTAGCGATTCGCTCAGCCACGGCACCCAGTGCCACCGCCTTGACAAACGCCCTGACCTGCCTGGCTTGCCCCGCCTCATGAATTTCGGATTCATGCTGAAGCCTCAAATCAACTGCCGGCAGACCGGCTGGCGTGTAACGAAGCGAGTCGACCTCGGCAATCGACGCTGCCAGGACAAGATGGTTGGGGCTTTGCTTCACACTCCTTGTCGTCAACAACGCAGCTTTAAGCTTGGTACTCAGCCTGTTGCAACTTGCGCGCGTCTTCACGCTCGACAGTTTTCATCATCGACGAAGGGCCGGTATCGGCCTTCTTCTTCAAAACTGTCAAGTGCCGCAATACTGCGTCGTTGAATTTGAACGCGTGCTCAAGTTCCACCATCACGGCCTGATCGGCTTCGATGTTGACACACAGATAATGAGCTTTGGCAAGCTTGTTGATCATATAGACCATTTGCCGACGGCCCCAGTCCTCAACACGATGCACTTTGCCGCCGCCGGCGGCAATCATGCCCTTGTAACGTTCCAGCATGGCAGGAACCTGCTCGCTCTGATCCGGATGAATCATGAGAATGATTTCATAATGACGCATTAACTCTCCTTGTGGATTGCCCGAAGGCGAAAAAGCCACCCTCAGCGTCCGGTTGAGGTGTGGCAAGGTAAGCCGGGCATTGTATCCGATCAGCGACAGCTCATCGCCGCGCGCTCACAGGCATCGCTGGACGGCGACAAGAAGCTCAGCAAGACGGTGACCGCGAAACCGGCCAAAATGCCAAAGACACCCGCGGAAACAGGTAATATGCCGAACCACAGGCCACTGCCACTCAAACCCAACGCGGACCTGACCGCTGGCGTGTTGACAACGATGTAGTAAATCGTCAGTCCAAGACCGGTCATCATCCCGCCGACCGCCGCCGCCGCCGTCGTTCTGGCCCAGAATATTCCCAATATCATCACCGGCACGAAAGCCGCGCCTGCTAACGAAAATGATGCCGAAACCAGATAGAGAATATCGGCCGGGCGCTGGGCTGCGGCGTAAGCTGCCACCAGCGCGACCACCAGCAGCGCAAATTTGGACAGCATGACGCGTCGAACAGCGCCGACCTGATCGCTCTCACCTCGAAAAAACAAATCATGTGCCAGCGCGTTCCCGATGGTCAACAGCAAACCATCTGCGGTTGAGAGCGCTGCAGCCAGCCCCCCGGCCGCCACCAGACCTGACACCACATACGGCATACCACCAAGTTCCGGAGTTGCCAGCATCACGATGTCAGCACCGAGCCTCAGCTCAGAGAACTGCAAGATGTGGTCCCCGTTGACGTCACTGACTGCGATCAACGTCGGATCAACCTTGGCCCATTGGGCGATCCAGGCAGGTAAAGAATCAAAATTCTGACCCACCAACTGACTCATGATTTCATATTTCACCAACACGGCCAGAGCGGGCGCCGACAGGTAAAGCAACGCAATAAAAAACAAGGACCAGGCGACCGAGGTTCTGGCCTCCGCCACGGTCCGGGTGGTGTAGAAACGGGTCAGAAGGTGCGGCAGGCCGACCGTGCCGACCATCAGGCAGAACATCAGGGCAATGAAATTGTTCCGGGACAGCTCAAACGCCCGCTGTTCCTCGGCAGTCCCCTTTGGGTCACCCTTGAACGGCCTGACATGGGCCGGCATGCCGCCCAGTGGCTTCGCCCGCTCCAGATTCTCCTGCATGGCACCAGTCCAAAGCTCGCGCGCGGCCAAAGTATCCTTCGGCAAAGCTGCCAATTCCCGTCGAGCCAGAACCACGGCCGCCTCATCGGCGTGACGCTCATTCAAAAGACGAATCTTTTCTTTCAATTCTCTGCGCTCACCCTCCAGCGCTGCGTCGACATGTTGCAGCTTCAATTCATAGTCACGCGCGCGTCGTGCGTATTCGCGAATAACCTGTTGCTCGGCGGGAGACTCCAATAGCTGTTGCTCGAGTTCAGTAATCTTGCTCAACTGCTGGCCGTAGACAAATGGTGCCAGCGGATTGCCCAATTGCTTGTAGGCGAGCCATGACACCGGGATCAGGAATGCCAATATCAGCACGACGTATTGAGTCACCTGCGTCCACGTGACAGCCCTCATGCCACCCAAGAAAGAGCACAAGAGAACGCCCCCCAAGCCAAGCAGGATGCCGACTTCAAATTGAACCCCGGTCAGGCGCGACGCAATCAGCCCAACGCCATAGATCTGCGCCACCACGTAGGTGAAGGAACACAGAACCGCTGAAAAAGCGGCAATCATTCGAGGCCAGCGCCCACCAAAGCGAACGCCGAAATAGTCGGGCACGGTATAGAGTCCAAGTCGTCTCAGGTAGGGGACTACCAGCAGCGCCAGCAAACAAAAACCCCCGGTCCAGCCGAGTACGTAGGCCAAGCCTCCCGGTTGCGATGATGTGCCGGAAAAGCCCTGCAGATACAGGCCACCCGCCATGCTGATAAAAGAAGCCGCACTCATCCAGTCAGCGGCCGTTGCCATGCCGTTGTAGATCGCAGGAATATTGCGCCCGGCAACGTAGTATTCAACAGCGTCGGAAGTTCGGCCGTAGATCCCTATGGCCGCATAAAGGCTTACCGTGGCAATCAGAAAGGTGCCACCGACCCACGACTTCTTCAGACCGTATTTCTCGGCGATAGCGAGGGCCAGCAAGAATAGCAACAGACAAACAACATAAGCGGCAAACTTGCGATGCAGCCGCCCTTTGTAGGCGGCGTAGCCGTCGTCGGAACCCTTGCCTTCGGCATCGCGCCGGTTGGCGATCCAGGCAAACAGCGCGACGATCGCAATAAATACAAATACGCTTCCCTGGGCAGCGAACCAGTAACCCAAGGGCCAGCCATTGACAATGATCTGCAAGTCATTGGCAAAGTAGACAATGCCAAAGGATGCCGCAAACCAAATCGCCAGAAGCCAGCCCTCCAAGCGAAAACCGCCCGCCATTTCTAGGGCCTGGCCAGCCTCTGCCAAGTGGCCATGACGGAATCCGGATTGAGTGAAATCGATGAGATTCCCTGCTGCGTCAACCATTCGGCAAAGTCCGGGTGATCACTGGGACCTTGACCACAGATGCCGATGTACTTGCCCTGCGCCTGGCAGGCGCCGATGGCCAGTTTGATCAGTCCGGTCACAGCCGGGTCGCGTTCGTCGAAATCAGCCGCCAACAGTTCGAGACCCGAATCGCGATCCAGGCCCAGCGTCAGCTGAGTCAAATCATTGGAACCAATCGAAAAACCATCAAAGTACTGAAGAAAGTCGCTCGCCAGAATTGCATTGCTCGGAATCTCGCACATCATGATAATGCGCAAACCCTTTTCACCGCGCTTGAGTCCGTGCGAAGCCATCAGTTCAGTCACCTTTCTGGCTTGGTTCACGGTGCGCACAAAGGGCACCATGACCTCGACGTTGGTCAAGCCCATGTCCTCGCGAACACGCTTCAACGCCTCGCACTCCATGGCGAAGGCGGCGCCGAAATCAGCGCTGACATAGCGCGCCGCACCGCGAAACCCCAGCATCGGATTCTCTTCTTCCGGCTCATAGCGGCTACCGCCAATCAGCTTACGGTATTCGTTGCTCTTGAAGTCGGACAGACGAACGATAACCGGCTTGGGCCAGAATGCCGCAGCAATGGTGGCTACCCCCTCAGCCACCCGATCCACATAGAAAGCTCGCGGCGACGCATGACCGCGTGCCACCGATTCGACCGCCTTCTTCAGGTCCGGATCAATATTGGGATAGTCCAGAATCGCCTTCGGGTGCACCCCAATATTGTTGTTGATGATGAATTCGAGCCGTGCCAGGCCAACTCCCGAATTCGGTAACTGGCAGAAGTCAAACGCCAGCTTCGGATTGCCGACATTCATCATGATCTTGACATCGATATCGGGCATCGCACCGCGCTGGACCTCCGTCACTTCAGTCTCCAGCAAACCATCGTAAATGAAACCCGTATCGCCCTCGGCGCAACTGACCGTCACCAGCGTGCCATCCTTTAGTACATCGGTCGCGTCGCCGCAACCAACCACTGCCGGGATGCCCAGTTCACGCGCGATGATCGCTGCATGGCAGGTACGTCCGCCACGATTTGTGACAATGGCGGCCGCGCGCTTCATGACCGGCTCCCAGTTCGGATCTGTCATGTCGGTCACCAGCACATCGCCGGGCTGCACCTTGTCCATTTCACTCAGGTTGTGCACGATGCGAACCGGACCAGTGCCAATCTTCTGGCCAATCGCACGGCCCTCGACCAGCACGGCACTCTTGCCCTTGAGCTTGTAGCGATATTCAAGTTTGCCTGCAGTCTGGCTCTTTACGGTCTCCGGGCGCGCCTGCAAAATGTAGAGCTCACCATCCAGCCCGTCCCTGCCCCATTCAATATCCATCGCACGGCCGTAGTGCTGCTCAATCACCAGAGCGTAACTGGCCAACTTCTCGACCTCCGCATCGGTCAGCGAATAGCGGTTGCGTTGTTCGGTCGGAACATCGGTGGTTTTGACCAACTCACCGCTGAGGGCTTTTTCCTGCGGCGTTGTGAATCGCATCTGAATCAGCTTGGAGCCCAGGCTGCGGCTGATGATAGAGCGCTTTCCAGCCTTAAGCATCGGTTTGTGGACATAGAACTCGTCCGGATTGACGGCGCCCTGGACCACAGTCTCGCCCAGTCCATAACTTGAAGTGATGAAAACGACGTCCTGGAAGCCGGACTCCGTATCGATGGTGAACATGACACCGGCAGCACCGATATCGGATCGCACCATGCGCTGGATCCCGGCGCTCAACGCCACATGCTCATGAGCGAAACCTTTGTGCACGCGATAGCTGATGGCCCGGTCGTTGTAAAGGGAGGCAAACACCTCTTTGACCTTGTGCAATATTGCATCAATGCCAGTGACGTTCAGATAAGTCTCCTGCTGACCGGCAAAAGAGGCATCTGGCAAGTCTTCGGCGGTCGCCGACGAGCGCACTGCGAAGGAGGCCTCGGGACTGCCCGCGGTGAGAATGACAAAGGCAGCGCGAATGGCCTGCTCCAAATCCGCCGGAAATGGTTGGGCTTCAACCAGCGCCCGAATCTCAGCGCCCGCTTTGGCCAGTTCCCTGACGTCTTCCGTATCCAGGGCGCTCAACCGGGCGTTGATTTTGTCAACCAAGCCGGCATGGGCCAGAAACCTTCGAAACGCATGCGCTGTGGTGGCAAAACCGGTAGGAACTTTGACGCCTGCCGGCAAATTCGAAATCATCTCGCCGAGGCTGGCATTCTTGCCACCCACCGCCTCGACGTCGGTCATTCTCAGGTTTTCAAAAGGTACGACCAGGGCGGTCGAATCAAAAAGCGCAGACATGGGGGAGCTCCAGAAGTTAAAAACGGGTCAAGGCACCAAGCCGAGCATTCTGAAGCCCTGGCCATGCCCATGCCGACCGCCTGACGATCTTGTAGTTTTGATGACTCAGTGCGGCACATGAAGAATTCGGGTTGAATGAGCGGCATTGTAGGTGGCGAAGCCGATCACAATGCAGCTTATTCCCGCAAAATGTCACAAGACTGTAAAGTGATCAAACCACCATGACCAATCGAACCGTTTTTTTTGTGTCGGACGGTACCGGCATCACGTCCGAAACGTTTGGCACGGCCATTCTTGCCCAGTTCGACGTGAAGCTCCGTTATGTGCGACTTCCTTTCGTCGACTCCATCGACAAAGCCATCCGGGCGGTGCGCGACATCAATGAGGCAGCATTGACGGACGGCAACCGGCCGATTGTCTTCACCACTTTGGTCAATGCAGAAGTGCTGGGCGTCATCACGGACGGCTGCCAGGGCCTGTTGCTTGACATGTTCGGCACCTTTATCTTCCCCCTTGAAGCGGAGCTGCAGCTCAAGTCCAGCCACCATGTAGGCCGTTTCAGCGACGTCAGCAAAAGCAAGGAATATCAGGAACGCATCGAAGCCATCAACTTCTCGCTGGCCCACGACGACGGTCAATCAAACCTTGATCTCGAACAGTCCGATGTCATCTTGGTCGGTGTCAGCCGCAGCGGCAAGACACCCACATCGCTCTATCTGGCAATGCAATACGGGCTCAAGGCCGCAAATTACCCCTTGATCCCGGAGGACTTCGAGCGACGCCAACTGCCACCTGCGCTCAAACCACACCAGCGCAAACTCTTTGGCCTCACGATACAGCCCAAACGTCTGAGTGAAATTCGCAACGAGCGTAGACCCAACTCCAAATACGCTTCACTCGAAAACTGTCTGATCGAAGTCAGCGAAGCCGAAGCCATGATGCGCCGCGCTGGCATTCGCTGGATGTCAACGACGACCAAGTCGATCGAAGAAATCGCGACCACCATCCTGCAGGAAATCAAACCCGAGCGGCTGGGCTATTAACGCGCGCCGATCACAAGCCGAGCGCTGCAATGGCGGCTCGCGCGATCTGGGCATCTTCGCTCGATTTGACGCCGCTGACCCCGACCGCGCCAAGGCACTGGCCGTCCTTCATCACCGGAACACCGCCCTCCAGCATGCCCTGCAGGGCAGGTGCGCTAAGGAACGAGGTGCGGCCACCATTGATGGTGTCTTCGTAGACCTTACTTTCTCGGCGACCAAGTGCCGCCGTATGCGCCTTGGCCGGCGCGATGTGTGCCGATACCGGCGCCGCACCGTCGAGCCGGTGCAAGCCCAGCAAATGACCCCCATCGTCAACAACGGCAATCGTGACAGCCCAGTTGTTTTTCAAGGCTTCAGCCTCGGCAGCTGCCGTCATGAGCTTCACATCAGACAGTTGGAGAGAAAATTTCTGTTTCATGGTTAAACCTCGATGTGGAATGATGAATTTCAAGCATAAGCTTGGTCTGGCACCGCTTGCGCTCCTGACCGGCGAGAGAATCCCCCACAGAATACAGGAACTTTGCAAAATTCATTTTTACGAGGACACTTGATTCCCCTAGAATCCGCACCATCTCCTGCTTTCCAGGCACGAGATTTTGTTGGATAGTTCGCGCTCGTCATGCGAGTGGCGATGTCCCGGACCGATTTAAGGAGTTTGACCATGACTGACAGCATTCAATCGATCGACCGCGGCTACGGCTATGACTCGCTGACCGAGCAGCGCAACAAGGTGTTGCGCAACACCTACTGGTTGTTGGCATTGAGTTTGGTGCCAACCGTTCTGGGTGCATGGCTGGGCGTCGCCACCGGTATCACCAATTCTTTGGGTGGCGGCCTGGGCCTGATCGTCTTTTTGGGCGGCGCTTTCGGCTTCATGTTTGCGATCGAAAAAACCAAGAACTCGGCAATCGGCGTTCCGGTGTTGCTGGGCTTCACCTTCTTCATGGGCCTGATGCTGTCGCGCATGATTGCCATGGTGCTGGGCTTCAGGAATGGCACCGATCTGATCATGACCGCCTTTGGTGGCACTGCCGGTGTATTCTTTGTCATGGCCAGCCTGTCCAGCGTCATCAAGCGCGACCTCTCCGGCATGGGCAAATGGCTGTTTGTCGGCGCCATCGCGCTCATGATTGGCGGCATCATCAACATCTTCGTCGGCTCCAGCGCCGGCATGATGGCGATCTCGGTCCTGGCGATCGCAATCTTCAGCGCCTACATGCTGTACGACCTCAAGCAAATCGTCGACGGCGGCGAAACCAACTACATCAGCGCCACGCTGGCCCTGTACCTTGACATCATCAATGTGTTCCAGAGCCTGCTGGCCCTACTCGGCATTTTCGGCGGCGAGCGCGACTGAGGCATCCATCGTGTCAGCCAAAAAGGACCCTTCCGAGGGTCTTTTTTTTGACCCGCCATGGCTATACGACGCCATTGCCAGATGACCACGCTTTCCACCAGGCTCACCAGCGCCCTCCATCTGCGCTTGCCGATCATTTCAGCCCCGATGGCCTTTGCTGGCGGCGGCGCGCTGGCCGCGGCAGTTAGCAACGCCGGGGGCCTGGGATTGATCGGTGGCGGATACGGAGATCCGGCTTGGCTGAACGAACAGTTTGAGACCGCAGAGGGAACACGAGTAGGCGTCGGATTCATATCATGGTCATTGCGGAAATCGCCGTCGGTCCTGACCGACGCCTTGAAGTTCCGACCCGCTGCAGTCATGCTGTCATTTGGCGACCCACGCGCCTTCATTGACGACGTCCGAAGCATTGGGGCAACCCTCATTTGCCAGTGCCAGGATATGGACCATGTGATGGATGCGGTTGATGCGGGGGCCGACATCATCGTCGCACAGGGTAGTGAAGCGGGGGGTCACGGCGCCTTGCGCGGAACTTTTTCTTTTGTGCCTGAGGTGGCCGATTTTCTCCTTGAGAATTCTCCAAACACACTTTTGCTTGCGGCGGGTGGAATTGCCGACGGACGCGGTCTAGCGGCAGCACTGATGCTCGGTGCCGACGGCGTATTGGTGGGAACACGCTTGTGGGCCTCGAACGAGGCACTGGTGCACAGCAACCATCACAAACTGCTGCTTGATACCAACGGCGATGGCACCTTGCGCACCAGCGTGGCTGACATCGCTCGGCAGATTCCCTGGCCGGTCGGGTGGAGCGCCCGAATCGCACGAAACTCCTTTACCAATCGATGGCATGGCCGCGAAGAAGCATTGGAGAAAAGTGTAGCGATAGAAGGTCTACGCTACCGACAGGCGTTCAACGAGGGTGACTCGGAAAATACCGGGGTATGGTTTGGTGAAGCCGCCGGGCTGATTCGGAAAATCGAATCGGCCGCTGACATCGTCGAACGCATGGCGATCGACGCTGCGCTTCTTCTCAGGAACGCTACTTGGCTTCAAGGCTGAAGGTCAAACCCGGCAAGGCTTTCTATACGCAAATCGTCGATGGTAGCGAAACCAACTACATCAGCGTCACGCTGACACTCTACGCAGTCACCATCAAGGTATTCTGGAAGCTGCTGGCCCAAGACAACCCGGAAACCCAATGCTGGCGTGGTTTCTGACGCCTTAGCCGATGACCGTTGAAGACACTTACCTGTCGGCCAGCTTGCTGAAATCCCTGCCCCAAACCCGCCGCTGAAAACCCCAGGCTGTCGTTCTCAAACGGGGCGACGAATTTTCGCATCGTGACGTTTCGGTCTGTGCAGGCTTGGCGTCAGTTACGGGGTGCTGGGGGACAGCGAGATTGGTAGGGATGGGGCTATGGCATGGGACTCTGGCGGGGTGACCAAGCAGTGGCGGTACCAATATCAAGCGGCGTTGAATGATGTCTGGCGTAGTGTCGGGAACGGGTAACGGGAGATGGCCAGGGC
>CAIVLG010000218.1 GCA_903906695.1 uncultured beta proteobacterium
AGCGGTAGCAGTTTCACGACCCGTGCCTTGGGTGCCGGTGGTTCAACGCCGTTCTACTATGTCGGTAGCCCACGCTTTATGTCGGTGACATTTCGCACTGAGTTTAATTAAGGCGTCAGGGCTCCGAAGCCACCTCAGTTGAGTCGGGAAATTCGACCCAGCTCTGGTGGACTTATGACACCCTTGCGTTCGAAATAGAGCTTGGCGGCAATCAAGTCGATCTCACCGGTCTGCTTGTTGCCGCCCTGCAGCAGAACCGAGTAGTTGTCGCCCCCGGCAGACATAAAATAATTGACCGTGACGCGATAGACCCGGTCCATCTCAATTGGTTCGTTGTTGAGTTTCATGGAGCCCGGGACGACACGCCGTCCGGCCCCTGCCGGCTCGCGCCCTGGCATGCTGGCGTCCCAGGCATAGCTGAATCCATTGGAGACCGACATGATGCGTCCCTCGCCCGGTTGCGGGCTTTCCCATTGCTGTTCGAGAAGACGCAGCAATTGCCGCCCGGTCAAGTCCATGGTGATCAGGTTATCGTTGAATGGCAGGACGTTGTAGAGATTGCCATAGGTCACGTTGAGGCTTGCGCTGAGGTCGCTACGCAAGCCACCGCGGTTGATAAACGCAATCTGCGATGGTGTACCGCCATAGGCAGCGTCCGAAGTTGCCGCCAGCAGCGCATCGGCAATCACCGCCCCCATCGCACTTTCACCGGCTGCATTGGCTCTTCGGTCCAGCGGCGCCGAGAGTCGTCCCACGACTACGTCCGTCAACGATGCCGCCAGAGCACCATAGCGCTGGACCAGTTTCTGAGTCTGCGGGTCTGGCTGCAAGGCCGTGTAGCCTTTGGGCAGGGCAATCGGCTTGCCCGCCGAATCCTTGACACCGAGGTCATTGACGACGACTTTGTTGTTGGCGTCTTTGGCGATGACCTTGCGCGTGCTCCGATCCACCGTCAGATCGATCTTGGTGACCAATCGACCATAGAAGCCGGCCTGGGTCATCAGCTTGCCGTCGGGTCGAAAACAAACATACTCCTGGTGCGTATGACCGGTGATGACGACATCGATGGCCGGGTCCATGCGATCCGCCAAGTCGATGCTTTCCCCGCTGAGACCCGGGCACGATTTGTCCATCACCATTTTGGCCTTGGTCGCGCCACCTTGATGCAGCAGAACCACGAACACCGTGACACCTTTTTCCTTCAGAACCGGTACCAGACTGTTGACGGTTTCAACCTCGTTCTTGAAACTCAGTCCGGCTACCCCAGCGGGCGTCACCACCGATGGCGTATCCTGAAAAGTCAGTCCAATGAAGCCCACCTTGACGCCGCCCAGTGTGCGGATCGCGTAAGGCGGAAACAGAGTTTGCCCGGAGGCCTGATCCACCACATTGGCTGCCAGGTACTGGTAGCGGGCGCCAGTGAATTTGCCATTCGTCATGCAGGTATCGACCCCGACAATGCCCGATTTTCCGTCTGCAGTTTTGGGATAGCAGCCACCTTTTTGCATACGCAACAGTTCCGAGCGACCTTTGTCAAATTCGTGATTGCCGACGGTGGTGACCTCCAAGCCAATCTGATTCAGAATGTCCACGGTTGGCTCATCGTGAAAGAAGCCCGACGCCAGCGGTGTTGCGCCGATCAGGTCGCCGTCGCCCACGACCATGGTGTTGTTCGGATTGATTTGCTTGAGGTTCTTGATCAGCGTTGCAAGGTAGGCTGCTCCCCCAGCACTGACCCGTGTCCCGGCGGGGTTGTCGGGATCGGGCACCAGTACACTTGCCGACGGCGGCAAGATATTGCCATGAAAATCGTTGAAGACGATCAGGGAAAGCGTGATGGGTGCCTTTGTCGATGCCTTCGTCTTTGCCGTCTGACCGGCAGACCAGGCTGGTGATAACAAGCTGGCCGTTGCAACCGTCAGCCAGCCCAAGGTCCACAAGAATTTCAGCATTCCAAAGCTCTCCTGTTAGGTGCAATAAGGCAGATCCAAAATGCACTTCGGTCGGAGTGTAAACCGGGTGGACCAGCGCTGCACGGGACCGCACGGCAGATCGTGGTATGGTGTTGGCCATGATTGAATCGGCCTGGCCCAGTGGCGTAAGGGAAGCGATGCTGCAGGCAG
>CAIVLG010000219.1 GCA_903906695.1 uncultured beta proteobacterium
GCCCTGATGACCAAGCCGGTAGCCCGCGCCGGCGGCCGCCACCACGGCGATGACGGCGACGACGATTCCAGCGCCGAATTTCATAAATCTTCCCCAATCAGTTTTTCGATTTCGGCCAGCCGCGTTTGCGCTTCAGCCTGAGCCTTGATCTGGTTTTGTTTAGCCTGGCGGATTTGCCGCTGGGCATCAAGCAAGGTGGCAAAATCCACTTTGCCGTTTTCGTAGCTGGCCAATGCAGATTTGAAGCTCAGTTCAGCCCGCGGCAGCAAATCCGTGCTGGTCCTGATCTCGGTGCGACGCGCGGCGTCAAGCCCAGAGAGATTCTCCACAAGCTCCCCAAGAATCTGGTTGGCAGTGGTCTCCTTGCGCGACTCGGCCGCTGCCAGCATGGCTTCGGCCTCGCGTTCCTGAGAACGTCGCGAAGATTGCTGCAAGGGGATATTGAGTTCCAGCATCAAAGACCAATCCTTCCACGTGCTGCCGTACTGGGTTGGGAAGATGCCCAGCGTGAAATCCGGATAGCGGTTCTTGTAGGCGAGTTCGCGATTTGTCTGGGCCGCCCTGAGCTGGGCATCCTGCGCAAACAGCTGAGGATTACGCTCCCGCAAACGCCCTTGCAGAACGCCGTAGTCCATTTGAGAGGCGCTCGGCAGCGGTCGCCATTGTTGCGCTGGTAACAGCGGCGCGTTGGGCGGCCGCGCGAGTAGCGTGTTCAAGCGGGCCTGTACCATGCGCTGCTCATTTTCCAGCGCAATCAGCTCGTTCTTCATATTGCTCTGCTCGACCTGGGCGCGGATCACGTCCTGCTGTGCAGCCAGGCCCCCCGCATAGCGTGCCTGCGCAACTTGTTCCAGCCGCGACATCAGATCCAGTATTTCCTTTGTCAAACGTTCGCTCTGATGCAAGTAGTAGAACTGTGCATAGCCAGACTTGATGCGCGAAGACAGTTCGGCCCAGGTTCCCAATGCGCGTCCGTTGGCGCCTTGCGCTTCCTGCGTGGCAATGTCACGCTTGAGATCGCGCTTGCCAAACCATGGCACGTCCTGCATGAAGGTGTAGCGCGTACTGCCCACATTGGACGGTGACAAGCTCGGACTCTGCTCACCCATCTTGGTGATGTCCATCAGCTCGACGCGCAGCCTTGGATCGGGCAAGTTGCCCGCCGCTTCAATACGTTCGCTAGCTGCCTGAGCTTCCTGACGCATGCCGGCGTATTCAGGATTGCGCTCCCGGGCCAGTGCAAGAAGTCCCTCCAGCGTCGCGCCCGGAGCAGGCCCGGCCCAGGTTGCGCCACAAGCGCCTAGGGTCAGCAATGCGGCCACAGCACCAGCGATGAAAGGCTTGTTCTGTTTCACTTCACAAGCTCAAAGCGCGTCACGGTCATGCCGCCATCCGCCGGGTCAGTTGCAAAACGGATCTTTTGTCCGACCTGCAGTTTGTCCAGCCAGGCAGCGTCTTTGACGTGGTAAACCATGGTCATCGCCGGCATGCCGTTGCTTTGCGCACCGTGTGCCAGCGCCACCTTGCCTGCGGGCTTGTCAATCTTCTTGACCACGGCCTCCTCCAGCGCCGAGTTGGCCGCAACTGAGGCCGGCTTCGCCGCCATCGCAGCGTGGTTGCTGTGGTCCATCTGGGCCATGCTGGCGGCGGAAAATCCGATGCTGGCCAGGGCGATGATCAGGTGGGAATGAATACGAAGTGTCATGACATTATTCCTTGAGTGAATTTGCAATGGTCGCAGTTTGCGCGACGCACACCGACAGCAAGCTGACCGCGAGATTACATTCCTGTTATCTTTAAATGGCTGGCGCCATGGCGGCGCAGAATGGCGGTCATGAAAATTCTCATCGTCGAGGACGAAGCAAAAACTGGCGACTACCTTAGGCAGGGCTTGATCGAAGCCGGCTTTGTTGTGGACCTGATGCGCGACGGCACCGACGGCCTGCATCACGCATTGACCGAAGCCTGCGATCTGGCGATTCTGGATGTGATGCTGCCCGGGCTCGATGGCTGGTCTGTGCTGGCTGGCATCCGCAAAGCCGGCAAGGACACGCCAGTGCTTTTCCTGAGTGCGCGCGACCATGTCGATGACCGGGTCAGGGGACTGGAGCTCGGAGCTGATGACTACCTGGTCAAGCCTTTTGCATTTTCTGAATTGCTGGCTCGTGTGCGAACGCTGTTGCGCCGCGGTGCCAAGGCCAGTGCGGCGGAGTTCTTGCGCGCCGCCGATCTGGAGCTTGATCTGCTGCGCCGTCGGGTCAGCCGCGCCGGCAAGCGCATCGAGCTCACCGCCAAGGAATTTGCGCTGCTGGAGTTGCTGCTGCGCCGCCAAGGCGAAGTGCTGCCGCGCTCGCTCATCGCGTCGCAGGTCTGGGACATGAATTTCGACAGCGACAGCAACGTCATCGAAGTCGCCATGCGCCGCCTGCGCGCCAAGCTTGACGACAACTTCGAGCCCAAACTGATCCGCACCGTGCGCGGCATGGGCTACGTGCTGGAGAATCCGGATTGCGCCTGAGCGCAAGAATGTCCATCACTTGGCGGCTGACGCTACTGTTTGTCATCGCCTCATCGGCGGTGCTGCTGGCGCTGGGTCTGGTGGTCGCCTCCTCGGTTGAGCGCCACTTCGAGGACCTGGACATGGAAGTCCTCGTCGGCAAGATGGACCTCACGCGCCAGGCCCTGTCTTCTGTGAAGTCGCACGATGATCTCCAGGGTCTGTCGCAACAGCTTGACCATTCGCTGGTCGGGCATCACGGCCTCGAAGTGATGATCATCACTGCCAATCGCACGCTGATCTTCGCCACGCCGAACGCCAAATTCTCCCCTGAGCTGATCGCGGCCAACGCGCAGAAAAATCCGCATCGACCTATGCTCTGGACGCTTGGCGAGCAGACCTACCGAGGCATCGCGGCGGAGTTGCCGACGGGCATGGTCACCGATGCCAGGGTCATTGTGGCCGTGGCCACCGACATCGCGCATCATCAGATATTCATGCGCTCGTTTCTGCAAACGCTGTGGCTGTTTGTGGCTGGTGCCGCAGCACTGAGCGGTGTGCTGGGCTGGGCGGCGGCGCGGCGCGGCCTGGCCCCCCTGCGCGCCATGCGTGAACAAGCGCAAGTGGTCACGGCGCAGCAGCTCAGCCATCGATTGCCGGTGCAGAGCATGCCAGTCGAATTGGCGGAGCTGGCGCAATCTCTCAATGACATGCTGGCGCGACTCGAAGAAGCATTTCAGCGCCTCTCGGATTTTTCTTCCGACATCGCACATGAGTTGCGCACCCCGGTCAGCAACCTGATGACGCAGACCCAGGTTGTTCTCTCAAGGGCGCGCAACGGCGACGACTACCGCAACATTCTTGAATCGAACGCTGAGGAGTTCGAGCGCATGGCGCGCATGATCTCCGACATGCTGCTGCTGGCGAAAGCGGAAAACGGCCTGGTCGTACCAAACCGCGAAACCGTGCAACTGGCCACCGAAGTGCGAGCGCTGTTTGATTATTACGATGCCGTGGCCGAAGAAAAGGCGCTGCGGCTCAGACTCGAAGGTGACGGCGAACTCAGCGCCGACCGGTTGATGCTGCGCCGCGCGCTGGGCAATCTGTTGTCGAACGCGGTGCGGCACGCGACGCCCAACACCGAATTGCGGGTTGCCGTCAGCGCCAGCGCCAAAGCGGTCTCGATTGCCATCGAGAACACCGGTGACGCGATTGCTGCCGAACATCTGGGGCGTATCTTTGACCGTTTCTTCAGGGGCGATCCCTCACGCCACCGATCCAGCGAAGGCACCGGCCTGGGACTGGCCATCACCAAGTCCATCGTCACAGCCCACGGCGGTGCGATCTCTGCCACTTCCAGCGGCACCCTGACCCGGTTCACGATCGAGCTGCCACGACTCGTTTGAGTCCCGTGCAGGGTCTTCCAACCTGCTCAGGTGGGGTGGCTAGGCAACGATCACTAACCAGGGCAGACCGATCAGCAGGAACACGACGATGAAAATGACGCCGAAGATTCCTCCCAAGCGCCAATAATCAGCCGAGGGCAGGTACCCTGAGCCGTAGTACACCGGCGACGGACCGGTCGCGTAGGGCGTCTGCACGCCCATGATGCCCAGCGTGAGGCACAGCAGCAGCGCGAAATGGGGCATGTTCATGCCGGGGATGGTCGAGCCCACCGCCAGCATCACCGGGAGCAGAGCCGTCACGTGAGCGGTTACGCTGGCAAAGAGGTAGTGGGTAAAGTAAAACACCAGCACCAGCACGATCATTGCAGCGAACGGCGAGAAGCCGCTCATATGTGCCGCGACCGCCTCGGCAAACCACTTGACGAAGCCGACCTTGTTCAGGCCGTCAGCCAGCGCAACCAGCGTTGCAAACCAGGCCAAGGTGTTCCACGCCGTCGAGTTCTTGACCACGTCATCCCAGGTAACCACTCTGGTGACCAACATCAGCGAGATCACGACCAGTGCCACCGTCGTTGCGTTGATGAAGTTTCCGCCGAAGATCCACAGTATCAGCGCGAGGATGACCAGAATCGCCAGCAGGGCCTCGCGACGGGAGAAGTCCCCCATCTTCTGCAACTCGGTTGCCGCCCAGGCCGGAACCTCGCTGCCTTCCTTCACTTCGGGCGGATAGATCCAGTACGTCAGCAGCGGCACAAGGACCAGAAGCGTGATGCCGACGGGGGCGAACGTGGTGAACCACTGCATCCAACTCAAACTGATCTTGGAGGTCTTGTTGACCAATTCAACCGCGAGCAGATTCGGTGCCAGACCCGTGAGAAACAGGGAACTGGTGACACAAGTCGTCGCCAGCGCCACCCACATGATGTACGAGCCAATCCGGCGCGCTGACGGGTCATTGGCCTTGGATTCGTAAAGCGCAGGTAGATTGCGAATCACGGGAAAGATGGTGCCGCCGCTGCGGGCGGTATTGGACGGCGTGAAGGGCGCCAGGATCGTATCGGCGATCACCACCGCGTAGCCGAGAGTCAGTGTTCGTCTCCCCATCGCCTTCACCAGCACCAGTGCGATGCGCCGTCCCAGCCCGGTCTTGTCGTAGCCGAGCGCAAACATGAACGCGCCAAAGATCAGCCACACGGTCGCGTTCGAGAACCCAGACAGCGCCCAGGTCAGTGCCGCGTTAGCCGGGTTGAAGCCCGGTTTGGCCAACTCTGCAGGCGCGTACAAGACCCAGGGCGCCAGACTCGCGACCAGTGTGACGCCAATCAGTCCGACGGCGCCACCCGGCAAGGGCTCGGTCATCAGGCCGGCGATCACGCCGGCAAATATGGCAAAGAAGTACCACGCGTGCGGCGCGAGGCCGCCCGGTGCGGGCAGGAGTGCGATGGCGATGGCCACCACGATCGGAGTGATCGCTTTCCAGGAGATTTTCATGTGCGTACCCTCTTTTGGACCAGCTGTCATATTCCTCTCCCGCAGAATTTAGGTGTTGATCCACGTCAGCAAACAATCTCTTCTTGCAGTCGTTGACGATTAAACTGCTGGCAATTCCAACCGGGAGATGAAATGAACCAAGATGCAAGCCAGCGCAAGGTGGCCATCGTGACGGGCTCGGCGACGGGCGTCGGTGCCGCAACGGCGCTGGAGCTCTCGCGTCACGGCTACAACGTCGTCATCAATTTTTCGAAAAGCGAACGCGAGGCCAGGCAGTCCGAAGCCGCCTGCCAGGCAATGGGCGCGGATACCCTCCTCGTGCGCGGCGATGTCGCCCAAGATGCAGACTGCAAGGGCTTGGTGCAGGCGGTGATCGAACGTTGGGGACGACTCGATGCGCTGGTCAACAACGCGGGGATCACAACCTTCGCAGGCTCGACCAATTGGGACGCGCTCGACGCGACCGCGTTCCAGCGCATTCTGGGCGTCAACGTGCTGGGTGCTTTCCAGATGGTGCGCGCCTGCGTTCCGCACCTGAAGCTGACACACGGCGCGATCGTCAATGTATCGTCGGTCGCTGGCTCGCTGGGCGTCGGATCCTCGGTGCCGTATGTGGCGTCCAAGGGCGCGGTCAATTCGATGACGCTGCATCTGGCACGCGCGCTGGCGCCGCAGATCCGGGTCAATGGCGTCTGCCCCGGCCTCATTACGACGCGCTGGTTTGCCGACGGCGTCGGGCAGCAGGCCTATGAAAGCCTGAAGGCGGACTACGAACAAAGCACCCCACTGGCTCGCGCCTGCAGTGCAGAAGACGTTGCCGAAGCCGTGCTCTGGCTCATCGTTGGAGCCCGCACCGTGACTGGTGAACTGATCCAGCTCGATTCCGGCATGCATCTGGGCGCTTCCCGGCGCGCCGTGGTTGCCGCGAAGAATTCTTCCTAGCCGTCAGAGCGCTTGAACTTGTCCACCATTTCAATCAAAGCCTGTCATGCCCTACCCTCCAGAATTCCTCAAACTGGTTGACGAGTTCATCCATCTGGCCAATCGACTGGCCGAGGATGGCAACGACGGCGAGGTCAGTGCCGCCATTCTGTTCGCCGCGGGTCGCTACAACGCATTCAATTTCCTGTCCCGCAATGGCAAGGCGCAGGATCAGGAGAAGGCCGTGGAGTTCTATGTCGCGGAGTATCGCAAGGCGGTGGTCTCAAACCTGGAAGGGGATGTCGGACCGGTGGTCAAGCCTCAGGACTGAACGACGAACCCAGCCTCGTTGACGCGCC
>CAIVLG010000220.1 GCA_903906695.1 uncultured beta proteobacterium
AAACCGTTATAAATCAACGACTTATAACGGTTCTTCAAGTTTTTGGCGGAGTGGACGGGACTCGAACCCGCGACCCCCGGCGTGACAGGCCGGTATTCTAACCAACTGAACTACCACTCCTGGTAGATAGCATTCGCTATTGCAAGCCAAGCGCTACAACTTGGCGACCCCACGGGGATTCGAACCCCGGTACTCACCGTGAAAGGGTGATGTCCTAGGCCTCTAGACGATGGGGTCGTAACCTGTGGACTTCCTTCCTGAAAATTTTGGTGGAGGTAAGCGGGATCGAACCGCTGACCTCTTGCATGCCATGCAAGCGCTCTCCCAGCTGAGCTATACCCCCTCGATCCCAGCAGAAGCCGGATTCAAAATCTTCAGACGTTTTCAACTTTCCAGCCGGAAATTATAGCTTGAAACGTCAGGCCAAACGCAGACGCCGCAGTACTTCGTCTCTCTCACTGAGTTCCAGCACGGCGTCGAGCGACGGCGTTTGTGCCGTCCCCATCACCAGCACCCGCACCGGCATCGCGAGCTGCGGCATCTTGATCGCGTTGGCCAGCAACACCTCCTTGATGACGGCGGCAATTGATGCCTTATCCCAATTGCACGTCGCCAACTTCTCACGCAACAGTTTCAGCGCCGGCTTGACGGCTTCGGTGACATGTTGCTGAACCTCCTCGTCCGCCGGCATCACGTCAGAATAGAACCGGGCCGCCCAATCGGTCAACACAAGCGTCGTGTCGCTGCGGTCTTTGAACAAGGCGCAGATACCGGGCAAACGGTTGTCAGCAACGATGCCGCGTCGCTCAAGTTGTTCCTGCACCAGTTGGGCCAAAAGTTCGTCGCTCATGGCTTTGAGATGTTGCGCATTGACCCAACGCAACTTGGCCTCGTCAAACTGCGCCGCGCTGCGTCCCAGATGGTCCAGATTGAACCACTGCAGAAACTGCGCACGAGTGAATATCTCGTCGTCACCATGGCTCCAGCCCAGACGGGCCAAGTAGTTGATCATGGCGTCTGGCAGATAGCCCTCAACGCGGTACTGGGTCACCGGCTTGGCACCGTTGCGCTTGCTCATCTTCTCGCCTTGTTCGTTCAGCACCGTGGGCAAGTGAGCATAGACCGGTGGCTCGGCACCGAGTGCCCGGAAGATGTTGATTTGACGCGGCGTGTTGTTGACGTGATCGTCACCGCGGATCACATGCGTGATTGCCATGTCGATGTCATCCACCACGACGCAGAAGTTGTAGGTCGGTGTGCCGTCCGGTCGGGCGATCACCAGGTCATCGAGTTCGTCGTTGCTGATCTCGATGCGGCCCTTCACCTTGTCGTCCCAGATCACCGAACCAATCTGCGGATTCTTGAAGCGCAGCACCGGTTGCACGCCGACCGGAACGGCGGGCATCACCTTGCCCGGCTCCGGACGCCAGGTGCCGTCGTAGCGCGGCTTCTCTTTGGCCGCCATCTGGCGCTCACGCAGGGCATCAAGCTCAGCCACACTCATATAGCAGGGATAGACATGGCCGGCCGCCTGCAACTCGGCCAGCACGGCCTTGTAGCGAACCATGCGCTGCATTTGATAGAACGGGCCTTCGTCAAAATCCAGTCCCAACCAGGACATGCTTTCAATGATGACGTCAACCGCCGCCTGGGTCGATCGTTCCAGATCGGTGTCTTCTATGCGCAGGATGAAGTCACCGCCGGTGGCACGCGCAAAGGCCCAAGGGTAAAGAGCCGAGCGAATGTTCCCCAGATGAATGAACCCAGTCGGTGACGGCGCGAAGCGGGTGCGGGTTTTTTGGGTCATTTCAGTGCTTCCAGATCACCCAGCCCCCATGACAAGTCATTTTCAAGATCGCTAAGGTGCTCAAGTCCGACCGCGACGCGGATCAGGCCTTGGCCAATACCGGCGGACTGGCGCTGCGCTTCGGTCAAGCGCCCATGCGAGGTGCTGGCCGGATGCGCAGCCAGGGTCTTGGTGTCGCCCAGGTTGGTCGACAGTGAAAGCAGTTGCATGCTGTCAAGCACATGGAAGGCGCGCGCGCGCGCCTGCTCCGGGCTACCTGCTTTGACCTCGAACGACAGCACGGCGCCGCCGATGCCCGATTGCTGGGCCATCGCCAGTTGATGCTGCGGGTGACTGGGCAGGCCAGGGTAAAAGACCCGCTGCACGGCCGGATGCTGTTCCAGCCACTTCGCAAGTTCAAGCGCCTGCGCGGCCTGCGCCCGCATACGGATTTCAAGCGTCTCCAGCCCCTTGAGAACGACCCAGGCGTTGAATGGGGCCAACGTCATGCCCGCGCTCTTGAGTATTGGCAAAAACTTTTCCGTAACCAGTTCTGAGCTCGCACACAGGGCGCCGGCCATCACACGGCCCTGTCCATCGAGGTACTTGGTGCCCGAGTGCATGACGATGTCTGCACCCAGGCCCAGCGGCCGTTGCAGTACCGGCGTGGCAAAGCAGTTGTCCACGGCGAGCAGCGCGCCAACCTGATGTGCCATCCCCGCCAGCGCAGCGATGTCACAGACCTCGGTCAGCGGGTTGGTCGGCGTCTCGGCAAACAGCAGACGGGTGTTACCGCGCAGCGCCGCCTTCCAGGCCATAAGGTCGGTCTGCGGCACGAAGCTTGATTCCACACCGAATCGGGCCAGGTCGGTACCGATCAGTTTGATGGTGGAGCCGAACATCGACTGTGAACAAACGATGTGGTCACCGGTCTTCAGCAGCGCCATGCACATCATGAGGATGGCAGCCATGCCGGAGGACGTCGAAATCGCGGCCTCGCTGCCCTCCATGGCAGCCAGACGCCGCTCGAAGCTGGTCACCGTGGGGTTGCCATAGCGCCCATAGGTAAAACCCTCCTCGTCGCCATTAAAGCGCCGCGCCGCCACTTCGGCGCTCGGTTGCACATAACCGCTGGTCAGATACAGTGCCTCGGAGTTTTCACCGTACTGGCTTTTGTCGATCGCCGTGCGCACGGCCAACGTTTGCGGATGCAGGTGATCGGGTAATTTCTTGTCGAGCATGGTCATTCGTCGTGATTGGGAAGTGCCAGACGGGAGTTGTCTTCGACATCCTCCTCGAACGCCACCCGATTGGAATTCAAGCGTGCAATATCGGCGGGCGTGATGTCACCGGTGACGTAGACGCCGTCAAAACACGAGGCGTCAAAGCCCTGGATCGCGGGATTGAGCGAACCGATCGCTCTTTTCATGCCTTCCACGTCCTGGTAAATCAGCGCATCGCAGCCGATCAGTTGGCGAATCTGCTCAACCGTGCGGTTGTGCGCAACCAGTTCATCGGCCGTCGGCATGTCGATGCCATAGACATTGGGGTAGCGCACTGGAGGCGCAGCGCTGGCCATGTAGACTTTGCGGGCGCCGGCGTCGCGCGCCATCTGCACGATTTCGCGGCTGGTGGTACCGCGCACAATTGAATCGTCCACCAGCAGCACATTTCGGCCCCTGAATTCGCTGGCGATCACATTGAGTTTTTGTCGTACCGACTTCTTGCGCACCGACTGTCCGGGCATGATGAAGGTCCGACCTACATAGCGGTTCTTGACAAAGCCTTCGCGGTAGGGAAGACCCAGTAGCTGCGCCAACTGGGCGGCACTGGGACGGCTCGACTCCGGGATCGGAACGACAACGTCGATTTCGTTCGGTGGCACTGTGGAAATAACCCGCTTGGCCAGCGTCTCACCAAGATTCAGGCGCGCCTGATAAACCGAAATTCCGTCCATCACCGAGTCGGGACGCGCCAGATAGACAAACTCGAAAATGCAGGGATGCAGCACCGGCTGCAAGGCACACTGCCGTGCGTGAACCTTGCCCTTCAGGTCAATGAAGACCGCTTCACCCGGCAGGATGTTGCGCTCGAACTTGTGCGAGGTACCTTCAAGCGCCACCGATTCGCTGGCCATCAACACAGTACCGTCGGCGCGCCCCATGCAGAGCGGACGAATGCCAAACGGGTCGCGAAAGGCCAGCACACCGTGGCCGGCAATCATTGCAATAACGGCGTAAGAACCTTTGATGCGACGGTGAACACCGCTTACCGCTTCAAACACGTCCTGGGGTTGCAGAGGCAAGCCACGCGTCGTCTTCTCAAGCTCATGTGCCAGCACGTTGAGCAGGACCTCGGAGTCACTCTCGGTGTTGATGTGTCGATGGTCGCTGCTGAACAACTCCGCTTTGAGGGCCCGCGCGTTGGTCAGATTGCCGTTGTGAACCAGCACGATGCCAAACGGTGCGTTGACGTAAAACGGCTGCGCTTCTTCGTCGCTGTATGCGTTGCCGGCGGTCGGGTAACGCACTTGGCCCAATCCGCAATTGCCCGGCAGCGAGCGCATATTGCGGGTGCGGAACACGTCACGCACCATGCCCCTGGCCTTGTGCATAAAGAATTTTCGCTCCTGCTGCGTGACGATACCGGCGGCGTCCTGGCCCCGGTGTTGCAACAGCAACAAGGCGTCGTAAATCAGTTGATTGACGGGTGCGCTGCTGACAACGCCGACGATTCCACACATTATGGTAAGTACTTTCCAAAATCCTGCGGCAATATCGGCTTCAAATTCTGCAGTGCGGCCAAGGCGATGCCGATTCCCATCGATTCTTTCCACCAGGCGCTGCTCTTGAGCGGCGTCATGCCCACCACCACCGTCGCCACCAATATCAGCAGTACGCCCCTGAGGAGGCCGAACATCGCACCCAAGGCCCTGTCGGTCGCTTTGAGGCCAGCCTTGGCTACCACCTTCTGTATCAATTTCGCAAGCATGCCCCCGGCAAACACGGCCACTACAAAAATCAGGACAAAGGCAGTCGCATATCGAATCTGTTCACTGGCGCCGCTCATCGGCAACCTCTCCGCAACATCGGGCGCAAACAACTGCGCCAACATGAAGGCGGCAATCCAGCTTAGCAGGGACAGCACTTCATAGAAAAGTCCACGCCAGGCACCCAGCGCCAGCGACAACGCCAGCAGCAGCACGAAAATCCAGTCCAGCGCAATTTCGGGCATGTTCGAGCGCGACTCAGCTACAGGCTCAAGATGGTGGCTGACAGATTGAGCTTCTTGATCTTCTCAGCAGCTTTGTCGGCTTCCGGCTTGCCCGCGAACGGACCCACCCGCACACGAATCCGGCGCCCTTCTTTGGTCTCCACAATCTGGGTGTAGGTTTTCAGACCGGCATGCTCCACCTTGAGTCGCACCTCACGCGCCCGAGTGGCATCCGCGAAGGCGCCCACCTGCACCACAAATCGGCCATCGACTGTCTGATCCTTCTTGTCAGGGTCCCTGCCATCAAGTAGTGCCTGGGCCTTGTCGCCATCATCCGTTCTAACGGTCGCCGAAGTGGTCTTTTCAGCGGCTTTCTCGACGGCTTTCTCAGCCGGTTTGTCGGTCGCCTTGGCCAGCAGCTTTTCGGCCACCACGGGTTCCAACTGTTCGGGTGCACTGGCAATTGCGGAGGGTGGCTGCACCGGCGCCACGGCCGCGCTGGCATCCGCCTTTGGCACAGCAACAGGTTCGGGGATGCTCAACGGTTTGACCTTGCTGCGATCCGGGATCTCAATCGGAATGTCGACTGAAATAGGACGTGGCTGCTTGTCAAACAACAGCGGAAAACCGATGACACCAATCAGCACCAACAAGGCGGCACCCAGCAATCGGTGTTTTGCCCGCTTTCGCATCGCATCGATGCTCTCAGGCTGTACCGAGGTAGCTGCTGGCTCGTCACCACCCTTTCGGAACTTGAAAAATGCCATGTTGTGAGGGGTTAGAACTTCAAATGTTAGGCATATGTTTGGCGTGAAGGCGAGGTATCCCGTCCTTCAAAACGCCACCGACCGTGTAGAACGACCCGAACACGACGATTCTATCAGCGGGGTCCGCCGCAAGGACGGCGGCTTGCAGTGCTAGCGCTGGATCAGGGTAGGTCGTCGCTGTGACTTTGTCTCTGCTGTTTTGGCCCTGCCAATTCGATAGCAAGCGCCCTGCCGTTTCGGCACGCGGGGTTGGCAAGTCGGTGAAATACCAGCAGTCGATCAGGGGGCTGATCGTGTACAACATCGCTTTGAGGTCCTTGTCGGCCATGGCGCCGAACACGGCGTGGGTTGTTGGGTAGTACGCCATGGCGTTCAGATTGGCGGCAAGCGCCGCAACCGCATGCGGGTTGTGCGCCACATCCAACACCAGCGTCGGCTCGCCTGCAATGACCTGAAAACGACCTGGCAGTTCAACTTGTGCCA
>CAIVLG010000221.1 GCA_903906695.1 uncultured beta proteobacterium
GTCCTGATCCTGCATGATCAGCGTCTTCACTACGATGAAAGGGTCCAGACCCAGCACCTCGGCACTGTGCAAGGCACCGCCGTGCTCAAGGTAGGGATAGGGGTGTTCGGTAAAAGCCACCTTGTGCGCCTTGAGCCACTGGGTGGCCGGTGTTTCGCTGACGTGTTTTGCCACGATAAAGAGCGCCTCAGGTCAAACTGCCGGGTCGCGTATCTCCCAGCGAATGGCATCGATTTGCTTGAGCAGTTCCGGTGACAAAGTGGTACCCCAGACGTCGAGGTCCTCGTCGAGCTGGGCCACCGAGGTGACACCGATGATGGTGCTCGCAACCTGCCATTTGGTGTAGCAAAAAGCCAGCGCCAGTTGGGTCGGGGTCAGGCCGTGCTCAAGCGCCAGGGCGTTGTAGCGGCGCGCTGCCGCCAGTGCATCAGGCCGACCCCAGCGTTGCTTGCGGGTGGACTCAAATTTGGCCAGCCGCGCGCTTGCAGGCGCCGTCGGACCGGTCAGGCCGGAGGCGTCGTATTTGCCAGTCAACAGACCAAACGCCAGCGGCGAGTAGGCCAGCAGCGATAGCTTCAGACGGTACATGGTTTCGTCCAGCGCATTTTCCACCGAGCGGTTCAGCAGGCTGTAACCGTTCTGCACCGTCGCGATGCGCGCCAGGCCATGCTGCTCGGCCAGTCGCACAAATTCGTGCACGCCATAGGGCGTCTCGTTGGACAATCCGACCGCCCGCACCTTGCCATCGCGCACCAGTGTTTGCAGCGCCTCCAACTGGGTCTGAATCGAGCTCCCTGCGCCATCCTTGGCCGGGTCGAAATAAACCCCGCCAAAGGCCGGCACGTGACGCACCGGCCAGTGAATCTGGTAAAGATCGATGACGTCGGTCTGCAAGCGCCTGAGACTGCCTTCGCAGGCGGTGATGATGTCCGCAGCCGTCAGGTCGCCAGCGCCGCCGCGAATCCAGTTCATGCCACGTGCCGGACCGGCGACCTTGCTCGCCAGCACCAGTTGCTGGCGCTCTGACGGGTTCTTCGCCAGCCAGTTGCCGATGATGATTTCGGTGGTGTTGAAAGTTTCCGCCCGCGGCGGCACCGCGTACATTTCTGCCGTGTCGACGAAGTTGACGCCGCGCTCCAGAGAGCGGTCCAGAATGGCGTGCGCCGTCGGCTCGTCCACCTGCTCGCCAAAAGTCATGGTGCCAAGGCAGATCGGGGTCACCTGCAAATCACTCTGGCCGAGCTGTATTGTTTTCATCATGTTCCTTTGAGAAATTCCCGTCATTGCGGGCGTGACCCGCAATCCATGGATCCCGGATCGAGTCCGGGATGACTAGCAAAAAATTCAGCAGGCGAGTTTACGGCTTATCTGGCGGCTACGCCTCTGACTGACGCAATCGGGCGCGCTCCTGTTCCTGCAGACGCAGCACCCGGCGTTGCACCTTGCCGGTGGTTGTCATCGGCAAGGCATCGATAAACTCGATTTCCTTGGGATATTCATAGGGCGCCAGCTTGGCCCTGACATGGGCTTGCAACTGTGCCACCAGCGCGGCCTCGAACTCAGGATCACGCCCCGGACAGAAACCATTGGCCGCGACAAAATCGGGGGCCAGCACCACATAGGCCTTTACCACGGCGCCGCGCTCGCGGTCCGGCTTGGGCACCACGGCTGCATTGGCCACAGCCGGGTGCTTGACCAGACAATTCTCAATCTCTCCCGGGCCAATGCGATAGCCGGCGGCCTTGAAGACGTCGTCGCTGCGCCCCTGGTACCAGAGATAGCCATCCTCGTCGCGCACTGCCAGATCGCCGGTGCGACACCAGTCGCCGCTGAATTTATCCCGCGTCGCGGCCTCGTTTTTCCAGTAACCCAAGAAGAAGATCGGGTCCGGCTGGCCGTGCACGTCAAGGCGGTTCAATGCCACATCCCCGGCGACGCCGACCGGACATTCCTCGCCCGCCTCGTCAATCACCGCAACCCGGTGTCCGGGGTAGCCCTTGCCCATGCTGCCCGGCTTGGCCGGCCATCCAATAAGCGCCCCCACGCTTGCCATTGCATGTGCTGCGCTGCCCCCCGAGGGGGCCGTGCCTTGCTTGGGGCGGCCCTGCGCCGCGGCGGGCACTTGCGTGCCCATAGCGCAATTGCCCACGATGTAGTTGATTTCGGTCTGGCCGAACATTTCGTTGACCATGACGCCGAGTTGCATCTGGCAGTAGTCAAAAACGGCGTCACCGACCGCTTCGCCGGCGCTCATGATGGCCTGCAGCTTGAGCCTGAACTGCTGGCGCACCGTACTGCGCGAGTTGCCTGGATAGGCTTTCATCATGGCTTTGAGCGCAGTCGGAAACAAAAACGTGTGAGTCACATCGAACTGTGACATCAGCTGCATGGCCATTTGCGGACTGAAGCGCCCGTTGCAGCCGACGATAGGGCGACCGAAATAAAGCGTCGGTAGCAACGCATCCATCAGACCGCCGGTCCAGGCCCAATCGGCCGGCGACCAGAAGACGGCCCGCGTCTCAAGGTTGTCGCTGCCATTGAAGCCGAACCAGTTCTGGCTACAGACAAAACCGGTCAGGTTGCCGATCAAGGCCCGGTGCGGGATCAGCGCGCCCTTCGGGTTGCCGGTGGTACCGCTGGTGTAAATCAGCACCGCAGCGTCCGACGCGTCGGTCGCCACCGGTTTGAACTCAGGCACCGCCAAAGCCAGGGCAACGCTGTAATCAATGTCCGCCTGCGAGGCAGCACTGCCGACGCCCAGCACGCTGCCAAGCGAGGGGCAGTTTTGACGCACTGCTGTCAGGCTGGTGATCGAACTTTCATCGCAAATGGCCAGCACTGCCTCGCCGTCGCGCAGCCGGTATTCGATCGCTTCCGGTCCGAACAACATCGACAACGGCATCGCCACGGCACCCATTTGCAGCACCGCCATGTAGGCGACGGCAGTCTCGACGCGTTGCGGCATCACGATCGCAATGCGGTCGCCGCGCTGCACGCCGAGTTGGATCAAGACCCGCGACAAACGATTGGCCTGCTGCTGCAGTTCAAGATAGGAGCAAGACGTGACGTCGAAAGCAGAGTCCACAGCATGAATCGCAATTCTTTGAGCGGCATCAGGCAGGGCCGCCCAACGCCTGCAGCAGACCTGCGCGATGTTGAATTGCTCAGGTACCAGCCACCGGAAACTGCCATGCAAGCTGGAATAGTTGTCCCTGACGTTAGGCTGCGGTTTGTCGCTGTTTTGACTGACGTTCACGATCGACCTCCGTATCATGCTGCGAATGTACCAAGTCAAGAGAATTTCCCATAGCGAGTTTGTCCCTATCCGCAACCTGCAGTACCACGTTCAGGTCTGGGGTGAGCCCAGCCCAGACCGCCTGCCGCTCGTGATGCTACACGGCTGGATGGATGTAGCAGCCAGCTATCAGTTCGTGGTCGATGCCCTCAATCAGCACCACTACGTGATCGCTCCGGACTGGCGCGGCTTTGGTCGGACATCTGCGGCGGAAGCCGACAATTTCTGGTTTCCGGACTACCTGGCCGATCTGGATTTCCTGCTCGACCACTACGCACCTCAGGGGCAGGTCAACCTATTGGGTCACAGCATGGGCGGCAATGTGGCGATGCTCTATGCGGGTGTGCGGCCCGAGCGCATCCGTCGCCTGATCAACCTCGAAGGCTTCGGCATGCCGGCCACCACGCCAGACAAGGCACCGAAACGCTATGCAGTGTGGATGGACCAACTCAAACAGCTTCATCGTGGTGATCTCGCGCTAAAAACCTACGCAAACGCCGCCGGGGTGGCCGGTCGCCTCATGAAGACCAATCCCCGCCTGGGCGCCGACAAGGCCCAATGGCTGGCTCAGCATTGGGCGCGTGAAGATGCGTCGGGGCAATGGATCATTCGGGGTGATCCGGCCCACAAGATCTTCAATGCTCAGCTTTACCGGGTCGATGAAGTGCTGGCAATCTACCGCCGCCTGAACATGCCGATGCTCATGGTGGAAGCTTCCGACAACAGCATCGATCTGTGGTGGAAGGGCCAGTTTACGCTGGCGCAGTTTCACGAACGTCTGCAGGCCGTGCCGCAGGTTGAAATTGCACGCATCGAGAACGCCGGCCACATGATGCACCACGACCAACCTGAGGTTCTGTCGGCCCTGATAGAGCGCTTTCTTGATTGAATGCGAAAATGGCGGGCAATTCGCAATTCAAACATTCAGGATCACGCAGCATGGACGCAGAACGTATTAACCTTATCGGCAGCAAACTTTCGGATTTGAGTGCGCGCGCGCTCGAATTACGGGGGTATCTTTGACTACGATGCCAAAGCTGAACGTCTGAGGACAGTCAACGCCTCGCTCGAAGATCCCACCGTCTGGAATGACCCGAAACGCGCCCAGGAACTGGGGCGCGAAAAGAAGGCGCTTGACGGTGTGGTGCTGACGCTGGACCGGCTCAGCAGCGAGCTGTCCGACAACAGCGAGCTGTACCAGATGAGCAAGGATGACGGTGACGAAGCCGGCCTACTGACGATCGAAGCCGATACCGGCAAACTGGCAGAGGCCATCGAAGGCCTGGAATTTCGCCGCATGTTCAACAACCCGGCCGATCCACTCAACGCCTTTGTTGATATTCAGGCCGGCGCCGGTGGCACCGAGGCCTGCGACTGGGCCAGCATGCTGCTGCGCCAGTATCTGAAATACGCCGAGCGCAAGGGATTTACCGCGACTCTGGAAGACGAGACCGCCGGTGATACCGCCGGCATCAAGGGCGCCACCATCAAGGTCGAGGGCGAGTATGCTTTTGGCCTGCTGCGCACCGAGACCGGCGTGCACCGGCTGGTACGCAAATCGCCGTTTGACTCGTCCGGTGGCCGCCATACTTCGTTCGCCTCGGTCTTTGTCTACCCGGAAATTGACGATTCGATCGAGATCGACATCAACCCGTCCGATGTGCGCGTGGATACCTTTCGCGCCAGTGGCGCCGGTGGCCAGCACATCAACAAGACCGACTCTGCCGTGCGCCTGACGCACCTGCCAACCGGCATCGTGGTGCAGTGCCAGGATGGCCGCAGCCAGCACAGCAACCGCGATGTCGCCTGGAAGCGGCTGCGCAGCCGCCTGTACGACTTCGAGATGCGCAAGCGCCAGGAAGAACAGCAGAAACTGGAAGACTCCAAGACCGACGTCGGCTGGGGCCATCAGATCCGCTCCTATGTGCTGGACAACAGTCGCATCAAGGACCTGCGCACCAATTACGAAACCTCGGCCACGCAGAAAGTGCTCGATGGTGACCTTGATCAGTTCATTGAAGCCTCGCTAAAGCAGGGTGTTTGATGAAGAAATATACGGAGAACCTGCATGTTGCAACTTCCTGACGCCAACGGCGCCGCCCATGTCATCCGCCGCGCCGACTACAGCGCCCCGTCTTTCTGGATTGACAGCGTCAACCTGACGTTCGATCTGGACCCGGCCAAGACCCGGGTCCTGAACAAGATGATCCTGCGACGCAACACCGATGTGGCACCCCAGGCACTGAGACTGGACGGCGATGAGCTCAATCTGGCACGGGTGCTGGTCAACGGCCAGGGCGCTTCGTTCAAGATCGATGGCAAGCAATTGGTACTCGACAACCTGCCCTTGCAAGACGTTTTCGAGCTTGAAATCTTCACTACCTGCGCTCCAATCAAGAACAGCAAATTGACGGGGTTGTACGTCAGCAACGGTTCTTTTTTTACCCAGTGCGAGGCCGAGGGCTTCCGGCGTATCACCTATTACCTCGACCGCCCTGACGTGATGGCCAGTTTTGGCGTGACGCTGCGCGCCGACAAGGAGAAGTACCCGGTGCTGCTGTGCAACGGCAATCTGGTCGACTCCGGCGCGGTTGCAGGCCCTGGCAATGAAGGTCGCCACTTTGCCACCTGGGTCGACCCGCACCGCAAACCATGTTATCTGTTTGCGTTGGTCGCTGGCCAATTGGTCTGCCGCGAGCAGCGCATCACGTCGCGCTCCGGCAAGGAGCACTTGCTGCAGGTCTATGTGCGCGCCGGTGATCTGGACAAGACCGAACAGGCGATGAACTCGCTGATGGCTTCGGTGGCCTGGGACGAAGCCCGCTTTGGCCTGCCTCTGGACCTTGAGCGTTTCATGATCGTTGCCACCAGCGATTTCAACATGGGCGCCATGGAAAATAAGGGCTTGAACATCTTCAACACCAAGTACGTGCTGGCCAACCAGGCTACTGCCACCGATGCCGACTACGCCAACATCGAGCGCGTCGTTGGTCACGAGTATTTTCACAACTGGACCGGCAACCGCGTGACCTGCCGCGACTGGTTCCAGCTCAGCCTGAAAGAAGGGCTGACGGTGTTTCGCGATCAGGAGTTTTCGCAGGACCTGTGCGCCGATACATCGGCGCGTGCCGTCAAGCGCATCGCCGATGTGCGCGTACTTCGCACCAGTCAGTTCCCGGAAGACGCCGGACCGATGGCGCACCCGGTCAGACCCGACAGCTATGTCGAAATCAACAACTTCTACACCCTGACCATCTACGAAAAAGGCGCCGAGGTGGTCCGCATGATGCAGACCCTCGCCGGCACAGGAGCCGCCGATTCCGGACGCGAGGGATTTGCCAGGGGCATGGCCTTGTACTTTGCACGCCACGATGGCCAGGCAGTCACCTGTGACGACTTCGCCCAGGCAATAGCCGATGGCAATCCCGACTCAGCGCTGGCAGCGCATCTCGATCAGTTCAAGCGCTGGTACAGCCAGGCTGGTACACCCCGGCTCACCGCTCAGGGCCGCTACGATGCCTCGACACGCAGCTACACACTGGATCTTCGCCAAAGCTGCGTCGCCACGCCGGGCCAGGCGGTCAAGGAACCGTTTGTGATTCCGGTCGATCTGGGGCTGGTGGGCAAGATCAGTGGCAACCCTTTGATGATGCAACTTCAAGGCGGCAATGCGCCAGCCGCAGACCATCACTTGCTGGTCATGACGGCAGAGCACGAATCGGTCACTTTCATCAACCTCGATGAGGAGCCGGTGCCCTCCATCCTGCGCGGTTTCAGCGCCCCAGTCGTGTTGGAGTTCGACTACACCGAAGCCCAGTTGCTGACCCTACTGGCCTACGACCCCGACCCGTTCAACCGCTGGGAAGCGGGACAACGGTTGGCGCTGCGAAGTGCCATCGAAGCCATCGTCGATAGCTCCAATAGCAGCCCCGACAATGTGCTCGGTCAGGCCTATATCGCCGCCATGCGGGACGTGCTGCGCCATCCGGCGCTGGACGCTGCGTTCAAAGAACTGGTGCTCACCCTGCCCTCTGAAACCTACATTGCCGAGCAGATCGAGGTGGTTGACCCGCAGCGCGTTCACGCGGTGCGTGAGGCGATGCGCGTGCAACTGGCATGTGCGTTGTTCGCAGACTGGGAGTGGGCCCTCGAAACCCACCGCAACAACGGCGGCTACCGGCCTGACACCCTTTCAACGGGGCGTCGCGCTTTGGCCGGCATGGCAATGGCGCAACTCTGTCTGGCGGCCCGTGACAGAAGCGACAGCGTATGGCCCGGCAAAGCCTATCAATACTTCAAGGATGCCGGCAACATGACAGACAGAGCCAATGCGCTGCAAGCCCTGCTGGGCGCAGGCCATCAACTGGCCGAGCCGGCGCTGGAACGCTTTCACAAACAGTTCAAGACTGAAGAACTGGTGCTTGACAAGTGGTTTGCGCTGCAGGCGGGCGCCTGTGACCGAGCTGGCAACGTGCTGGCGGTCGTGCGCCAGTTGATGGGTCACGCCGATTTTCATATTCGCAACCCGAACCGCGCTCGCAGCCTGATTTTCAACTATTGCAGCGCCAATCCGGGCGCCTTTCACCGCGCCGATGCAGCGGGATATGTGTTCTGGAGCGAGCGGGTGATAGAACTCGACGGCATCAACCCGCAACTCGCGGCCCGGCTGGCGCGCGCGCTGGACCGCTGGAAGAAACTGGCTGAACCGTATCGCAGCGCAGCGCGTGAAGCAATCACGCGGGTTGCGGCCAAATCCGACTTGAGCAACGACGTGCGTGAGGTCGTTGAACGGGCGCTGGCGGCCTAGGTCGGGCACCCATCGAGGACAGGGCGCCAGCTATAATTGGCGCCTTGCAAGCCGGTGTAGCTCAGTCGGTAGAGCAGCTCATTCGTAATGAGAAGGTCGGGTGTTCGATTCATCTCTCCGGCACCAATGAAATCAAGGGTTTGCTGCTAGTAAATTGGTAGCAAGCCCTTCTTCTTTTGTAACTATGTAAGGGAGAATGTAAGACGATTTACCCAACTCATGCGGTTACCGGGCGGGTCACAGCGTTCAAGACAGGGCGTTTCAGTAATCTGCCATCGGCTGATCCCACCGTACCCCCACCTCCCGAACCTATGTTGTGACTCGGCACAACAACATGAACCGTAATTCCGAGCCAGGGTGTGGAATTCTCCAGACATGGAACACCCCCCTTGCGTTTTCTGCGGCGGACCCCCACCCATAATTTTCAAAAAATTCCTCGTTTCCTTCCTGATCGTGAGTCGTTATCGCCCTAGGCACATCGTACTTCCGCCGTCCTGAATACACGCTGCAGGATTTGGCATTTGCATCGGTGCTTGCTGGATGATTATCTGTTGTGGAGGTGGTGTGTACGGGATGTATATGCCTTCACAGGCGGCGGCGTTTGCACGCTTGCCGGCTTCGCAACTTTGCATGCACTCGGGAACTAATCTAATAAACCGACTATTGGTGTCTACGCACCCCCACGCACAATTCTTACTATTTGCCGCTTCCAAGCACTTTTCTTTTCTAAGTCCGGAACGTTCTCTGTCATGTTGCTGCTGTTGGGTCGGACCGTGCAACACCTCAGACCCTCTCTCCTGTTTGATGTCAGCTAAAGCTTTGGCGAGAGCCAAGTCAGCTATATCCTGTTGCGACAATTGGACTGCGCTGCTCTTACTGTTTTGCCCAGAATTGGTGGATGTATCGACTCGCACGGGGTCAGTCGCAGGAACCTTGGTCTCAAGTCGATTTGCATATGTGGCCTGCACAGGGGGAAGTTGTTGATCTGCGGGCGGACTCCTGAAATTGAATTCTTGGACTACTGACGCTTCTGCGGCATTGCTTGTGCATTTGTAACGCATCATGGCTTCGCGAACTGCATCATGAAAAATCGGCGGGCCGGATAGGATGGTCACATCAGTGACAACGCCGCCTTTCAAGCTGGCGCGCGCTTTGACTTGCCCTTCAATCCCTTTGTCAATTGCAGCTTGCGGCATTACCGGGGCAACTACAGTTAGGCATTTGACTTGGGCATCAGCCGATGCGGGACTAAGACCCAGAAGCATTGCTGTTGCGGTGGCAAGTAGTAATCGCACGGAATGTCCCTATCTTCCGCTACCTGCACATCAGGGTGCCGCCGTCCTTGATGCACTTATTCATGTTCGAAAATGGATTCGGGTCGCCGCCCCCCTGCTGGATGATTATCTGTTGTGCCGGAGGTATAAATATTCCATTGCAGGCCGCCACATTTGCCCGTTCACGCTCAGCGCAGTTCTGCGGGCACGTATAGACATCATTGCCTCTGGCACCTATGCATCCAACGCGACAAAGTCTCTCTTTTGCATTCTCTAAGCACTTCTCTTTTTCAACTCTGGCCCGTTCTCTTTCCTGGTCCAGTTGCTGCTGCTGTTGCCGTTGTTGCATTTGTTCGGCCTCACGGCGTGATTCTTCTGCCCGACGTCGGGAATCTGCTGCCTGCTGACGCTTAGCGTCTTCTTCACGCACTAATCTCTGCTGCTGATCCAATACTCGCTGCTTTGCGGCCATATCAACTTGCATCGAGTCCATCGCGGCTTTCGACTTGGCGTCACCTTTCGCTGCGGCCATCTCATACCACTTGAGGGCCTCGTTGTCATCCTGCACAACCCCACGACCTGATCTGTACAGCCCACCTAAAGCGTATTGGGCGTTTGGATTCCCCTGCACGGCGGCCATTCGATACCACGTTGCCGCTTCCGAATAGCTCTGCGCAACACCTCGTCCCATCAAATACATTTCACCGACTGCAACCTGGGAATCAACATTGCCCTGATTTGCTGCCAGTTGAAGCCATTTCTGTGCCTCTGCAGAACTCTGCCCGACCCCGACTCCTTCTGAGTACATGACGCCGAGCCTGTTTTGTGCAAGTGGATTCCCTTGGTCAGCGGCGAGTCGATACCACTTCAAAGCTTCCACATAGCTTTGCTTCACACCTTTACCGGCGTCATACATTGCGCCAAGCATGTATCGCGCCGTCGCATCACCTTTGGTTGCTGCCATCCGATACCACTTGACAGCCTCAGCAGAGTCTTGTTTCACTCCTTGCCCAGAGTCGTACATATTGCCAAGTTTCACTTGTGCGTTTGCGTCACCCTTAACGGCAAGTGGCTTGACTTGCTGAATGGTCTCTCGCGTGTCGCCAATCGCGGATACTGAGGATGTGGATTTTGGAGAAGCATAGCTATTGTTCGGATTCAAAACTCCTGGCCCCCGTAACGCCTCGGAATCGCTCTCTTGTTTGAGGCCCGCCAACGCCTTTGCAGGAGCCGCGTTCGAGGATTCCGTTTGCGCGGTGGCGCTGACGCTGCTATTACTTCCTCGACCAGTGCTAGAGGATGTATCAATTTCAACTATTCTTGCTCGTGCCTTACTAATTTTTTCTTGAGTTGAACTTGGCGCATTCGGGAAGCTACTTGAGGCCAATACTTCATAGTATTTTCTTGCCTCGCTGATGTCTCTAACAACCCCAATGCCATGTGTATACATTTCAGCCACATCAAACGCTGCATATGGTTGTCCGTTATCCGCAGCTTTCTTTCGCCAAAAGAACGCCACACTGGTGCTAACACTTACTCCTTGACCCAGATAATACATATTACCCAATAGATATTGAGCATTCCTGTCACCAATTTCTGCGCTCTTTCGAAGCCACTTTTCTGCTATTGAATAATCTTGCGCCATGCCCAATCCATATAAATACATAGATCCGACAATATATTGCGCCACTCTATCTCCACTCTCAGCCAATGGCAGAGAAATTCGCATCGCAGCTTCATATTTCTTTTCAGACAGGGCCCGTAATCCATCTTGCGCTGTTCCGAATTGGGCAAGCGCCGAAAACGAAATTGCCATTGCCATCAACTTGATAAGAAATTTTTTCATGGTGCAAACTTCAGACTTGGCGAGCATCGTGAAGATCGCATGCGCGCTGAAGACGTCGCCATCTGCGTTGCCGGGGTCGGTAGGGTTGTAGGCACGATTCTTACGTTTTTGACATCCTTCCGAGAGTCTGCGCCTCGCAGCGGGTTTGCGCAAGGGATTCTTGGGGCTATTTTGGTTTTCGTCCGCGAGTACGTTCCCCAACCATAAAACCCAGTCGAAACCCAATTTCTTCCAAGTCCATCAGCCGGGCGGCAGTTGCCCTGTGCGTGGCTTTCGTGGCTTGTGAGTATTCACCTGTTTTGTACCGACCATGATCGGCGCCACGTTGTATCGAGGCCGGAGGGCGGGCGCCGTGGTAGCGACAGACAGACTGGTGCCAAGCCGCCGGATTCAAACAGGTCACGCCAGTCGCCTTGCACTTTGCGGTGCAAAATTTCTTGACTCGCGGTAAAGGCATTTTTTGGCTTTCAGTGTTTTTTCGGCCGTGGGCGGGTCGCTGGGAGAATTTGTGCATTGACCTCACCGACGTGGGAGGTGTTGCGGGGGGGCGCAGCGAATATGCAGGGCTTTAGTTGTGGCCTCGTGAAGCGCTGACAACATGGCTTTGGCTTCGTCTTCGCCTGCAAAGTGTAGGTCCACACCATCGGCGATCAACACGGCGTGAGGTTGAAATGCGCTGGCGGCGTTGCGGATAGTGCATCTGAATACGAGCCCGCCATCATCCCCGCTGTTTTTGCTTTCAAAGACATTGACCGTGGCTATGCCGATGGCGGCGCCGTTAAACGTTACGCTGGCGGATGTGAGTAAGGCAGTGCCGCTGCGCACTGATTCTTGATCAGTGCTTGGACCCTCGATCCTTCCAATCAGGTCGGGGGCTGATTTCACCAAATTTGGATTTGATTCGTCGTCGAGCCAGTTGATGGAGATTTGCTTGTAGCTGATTTCAGAGTTGTGCATGGTGGGTACCTCAGGTTAAAAAGTGGGTCGGAGTTTGCGGGAGTTGGCGCGCGGTTGAGGGAGCTCACCCTTGGGGGGAGCGGATGGGCAACCCGCGCGCGGGGGCCAATGCCGCGCAGCGGCGAGGCCCGGGGGCGGGCATGGGGGCACACAGGTGATAACTGGCCGCAGGCCACTGACCAGAACGATGCGCGCAGCGCCTGACCAATGCCACAGCGCCACGACAGCCAGCAACCCCAGCGTAGGCCACTTTGCATAACGGCCCGTTGCCTTCACCCGAAGGGCGCGCCAGCGGTGACCGGCACCAAATGGAGCTTTAGCGAAATGACTGCCAGGCACTGAGGGCAATGCGGCGTTATGTAAAAGCGAAGCGCGTGGCCGTAGCGGGCGCGTGCTAAAACTGCCGCGAATACTACGGCTGTCCTGCCAACACGATGCGCCAGCGAGCCGAGGCGTGGCGGGCTTGGCATGGCGCACCAGCGCCTTGCCAACTGACTGAGGCCACAGGAGCATGCAACACGAAAGCAGTGGTGCTGGTTGCCATGCCGTAGGCGCGAAGCGCCCTCCTGCGGGCGGGGGAACTGGCACGACTGCGTTGCTTGAGGAAACTACGCGACAGCTTGGTGGTGCCTGGCAATGGCGGTCTGCCGCCTTTGCCACTGGCTGAAAGCTATAGCTGCCCAGCAGAGGAAAGCGCTGATGTTGGGCAGGATGATCACTGCGTAGCAAGCGCAGCGCAGCGTGGCGGTGGGCAGCGTGCACGACATGACCGCGCTGGTGGGGGCAGGCACTCTCTTTCGTGCGCCGTAGGGTCGTCATGCTCTGGCGTCTTCGCGCCGGCTGACTGAGCCCGTGCGAAGCACTGTTGGTCCACGCAGTCCGCCCTGTGCTGCAACTGCTTGGCCCGCTGGAACCCGCATGCCTATTGGCTTGGTCCAGGTGGTCCCACTGGTCCGGGATATTTGGGCAATTCAGTAATGCATGATGGTTGTGGGGTTGGGCGTTTTGTAGTCGGGATACCAATACTCTTTTTACTAATTCAATGAAAAGGTTGGACCAGTTGGACCAGTTGGACCAGTTGGACCCAGCGAGCATTGATGCGGTTTGGCGCGGTCCAGGGTCGGGCGCCGCGTGGGGGTTTGGTTGGACCAGCGGGACCACATCAGGATCAAACATCGGAGTCACCCTCGATGTGTATGCCAGTCACGCACTCGAATGTTTTCCGGAGTTCTGCCAAGGGCGGCAGAATAATCGTGCGTCCGCGCGTAGCGGTGTTGCGTGGTCTGCGCACGCTGATTCCACTGGCGCCGACCCAGGTCTTTAATTTGCGCATCGCGCTGGACCAGTCGCCAGTCTGCGCCCGTGGTGCAGCAGCTTTGAAGGACTCGTGCAGGTCAGTCTTGTTGACCTCGGTCGTTGTTTCTTCCGACAGGGCAACGCTTAGCAGTCCGTACCGGTTTGAAACGGTGCCTTCGGTTAGCACCGCGTGCCACCAACCGGTGGCAGGGTCGCGCAAAGCAGTCTGCTCGACCTGGCGGCGCAGTGCATCGCCTTTGGGGATAACGCGCGGATTGAAGGCGCCCAGGTCCAGGTTTTGCAATTGGTACAGCAACGCTGCCGGGCCGGTTCCGTCAAGCCATTCATAGTATTGTTGCCAGAACGTGCGGTCGTTGACCAATTCAACACCCGCTTCAACGACGACGGCGCGGCGCTCGTCCACCGTAGCCTGCCAGACATGGGCATGGTTGCTCAAACTCACGAAGGCGCAGCGGTTGACGCCTTGCACCGGGTCGCGACCCTTGGCCTCGTAGGTCATGCTGGTGGCGGTAACGCGCGACTTGATGCGATCCGCCTGCTGGCTGTTTCCGGTGAACAGGGCTTCATCGAGGACCGCGAAGGCCACTGTTTGCAGGTGCCCTGTAAAACGACCTGCGATCTGTTCGGCGTCGTCGAAGACACGGCCGTGGCTGCCGAAGATGCGAACGACGGGCTCAAACAAACTGTTCTTGCCACTCCCTTTGCCACCCATGATCAGCAGGATGGTGCCCGGCACATCGCCCGGATGCTGAATCTTCCACGCCAGCCAGCGTAAAACGTAGCGCCGAGTGGCTTTATCTGGCACGACGCAACAGAGCACGCGCAGCCACAAGGCAATGTCGCCATCTACCGGCTTGACTGCATAGCCGGACCAAAGATTCAAAATATTGGCGGCAGTGGTCGTCCCCGGCGCAAACACTGCACCTTGATACTGGCGCCGGGCCGGATGGGATAGCCACGCGTTGGCAAGTGGCGGGGCCTTGTTGCCTGCGGATGACTTGTCGGCATAGCGGCCACTGTGCATCTGTCGGAAAGCGTGCAGGTCCAGGTAGCCGGGACCGTAGCGAACACCGGCAGGCGTTTCGATGGGAGTGTGTTCGTCGAGAATCAGAACACTGGTTCCCAGGCGGACTTCGGCGAAACGGCTATTGAGGTCTGCCACCCACTGCGGGGTCGTCGTTGTCGTGGGTGCTGTGCTCGGGCTGCTCGGTACAGGGCTCGTAGTGGTACTGGATTGACTGGCGTAAAAAGGCAAAGAGCGCCAGGTGATGCCGGCTCCGGGCTTGAAGGAATGCAAGGCTGTGTTGAATGCCTTGCGGGTGTAGTGGTCAGGCGCGGTGAGGCTCCACTGGCTTGCCAATTCTTCACCACATTCCCATCCGAGATCGCGGATGGCCCAGACCGCATTGCGCCATGTTTCGTAAGAGCAGGCGGCAGGAATGGCAGCCAGCCAGGTTTCAACTTTGGCGATATTCTCTTGTGTCTCCGGCAGGGTTGCGCCAGTATCGGCGACGGTTGCCTTCGAGGTCTTGAGTCTGGCTCTCAGGTAGTCAGGCATGGGGCCGATGTCCGATGGTTCATCGATCTGCGCTGGCTTGCCCGGCAAGAGGGTTTGCCACAGCGTCACCACCGACATCGGTAAGACGGGCAGGTTCGGCCAGTTGCCGTTACCACCCCACTGATACGGCTTTCCGGTATCCGGGTGGATCGAGGGCGGTAGCACATCCTGCACAGTTCGGCCATCGGCAGTGGCACAACGCAGTTCGAGAATGGTGTTGCCGTCCTCTTTAAGCACTTTGCTGGCGAAGGAGGGCATATCGTCGTGCAGGCGAAACAAAAGCTTGGTGCGATTAAGCCGGCCGGAGCTGATGACCACCGAATCGGGTGCTGTACTCAAAGCAACGAGGTCAATGCCGTAGCGGGCGAACAATGGAATGGCGCGCGCCAAGTCGTCCACGTCTATGGCTGCGGTGCGCGGCGTGCAGTAGGCGTGTGCGATGCCGATATTGCCGGTCAAAGTGGCCGCTATGGCGGGATCAGTGACGACATGACTCGGTTCGTTCCAGCCGGTCGCGACAGGGCCTTTCTTGCCCGGTGGAATCGGCACCAGTGCCAAGCCATGCTCGGCATAGGCTTGTGCTTCTTTCATGACGCGACTTTGCCGGTGAAGGTTTGCTTGAGATTTTTCTGCTGGGGACTGGTCGCTAGCAGTGTTGTCACAAATAGCAGCGGCTTGTCTGCCGTCAACACCACGATGAAGACGGCCATCGTGCGAAACTTCTGGCATTCAGTGCACACTCTTTCTACCAGCTCCATTTGATCGGCACAGGCCGCGTTCACGGCTTGTTGAACCAACTGGACTTGATCGACGGTCAGTTTGGATGTGTCGAAAAGCTGAAAGAAGTTCTTCGGACAGGAGGCTTTCGATTCCTTGCCGGGCTGCACAATTTCATTCGACGCGACGCAACGCACTGCGCCTTTTTCTGGTGGGCCAACGACAATGCCTACATGGTGACCCTGGCCGCAGGGTGGCGGTGAGAGCCAAAGATTTGGCTGACCTTCGACACCCATGACAGCCTTGACGGGAGCGCAGCGCGTGAGCGCATTGACGACCACGCCGAAACCGTTGTTGGAGTCGAACCACCGGAATACTTCATGGGCTTTTGCACGTTCGGCAGGGTCTGCGTCACGAAGCAATTTTGATTGGTCCGCGATGAAGGTGGATAGTTTGGATTTTGGGTTCCAGACGCTCATACTGACACCCCTAACACCTTCTTTATCCCGGCGACCGGCCAACACAGCCGGTTCATGACCCTGATCGGTTTTAGTTCCGGCGGATATGTCTCGGCACTTGCCCAGCCGCGTGCGGTCTGACATTGACGGCCAACGTGCCGACACATGACTGCGGTGCTGACGTGTGTCCTGGTTTCAAGATGAAGGGGTACAAAGTCCGCAGGTGGGTTTGCGGCGTGCGCTGGCGAAGCGCTGAGGTGAATGTCGCTCTGCATGGAAGGCTCCAAATAGCACCGTTGCTGTGCAATGCAAGACCGATGTATTTCGATCTATGGAGCAATATTGCGGGTGCGTTTAACGCTTTCAAGAAAACTCAAAATGTCGCCGAAAACCGCATGGATATTGGGCTGTAGCCAAATTCACACCGAAACTTTCACTGAAAGTTTGAGAGTTTTAGCCAAGACTGACGTTCGCAAATGCTTTAAGCACCGTCGTGGACTCTGGCGGCAACCTTCCACCACGTTTATAGATACCAACTTTGGCAAGAGACTGCGAAACCTTGTCGGCAAGTAGCGGCCTCTTCAAGAGTAATTTTGAATCGCCTTTAACAAGTTGGCGTGCAAAATACCGAGCTGGCGTGTACCAGGGTTGAACAGGTGCAGGGTCTTGCGTGTCTATCGTTAACCACGGCTTTGACGGCTCAACCGCGTCTACCATAGGCGCCGCCAGTGCAGTTGGCGAAACCCACCGGTAGCCCAAACCTTGCCCCTTGAGCCATTCGTTCACGTCTTCCGGGTGGACAAGATGCAAAACGACTTCGGAGGGCTCACCGTTCGGCAAGCCTGTAAGTCTGCCGCGTGTCAGCAGTCGCGGACGCTGACTTGTTATTGCTTCCAGCATTCTGACTGTCAGAGCCTGTATCGTGGGTTCATCCCATCCCTGTGCTTCACCGATTTCACGAGCCACCTGAGTGTAGGGAAAGATATTGTTGATCGTCGTGAGCGTGTGCGGCCGTTCACCGGCCGAAACTTTGTTTGATCCACTTCCCATGTCGCACCCCTTCCCGGCGCCCCTCATAAGGAACCCCAGCAGGCGGTTGAAGGTGTCCCGCTCTTCGGTTCGCGGGCCTAGTTGGGGTGAAACTGATTTACGCCACGTGCGCCGGTGTCACGCTTAGGCGCAAACCCACCGCGTGCAACACCTTATGAACCGTCGTCAGTGTCGGATTACCCTCTGCGCTTAACGCCTTGAAGAGCATCTTGTCGCCAACATCTGCTCGACGGGCGACCTCGGCCATGCCGTGCGCTTTGGCAACGTGCCGTAGCGCGACCAGTAGCGCGGCAGGGTCGTCCAGTTCCATCGCGGCCTCGATGTAGGCGGCGGCTTCGGCGGGGTCTTTCATGGACTCTGCCATGTAGTCTGCAAAACTCGCGTCGCGTGGTGCTTTCATGGTTTACCTCTTTGCTTCCAGTCGTTCAAATAATCAATGGCCTGCTTTATGGCGCGGTCTTGGTCGGTCTTGTCGCTCCCACACAGCAGCAAAACAATGACGGGGCCTTGCCTGCTCAGATACACGCGATAGCCCGGCCCATAGTCAATTTTCAGCTCCATCACGCCATCACGCAGTGGCTTGCAGTCACCAAGATTGCCGGACTCCACTCGGGTCAGCCTGACCTTGATTTGAGCCCTTGCCCGAATGTCTTTCAACCCATCAAGCCATTGCGTCAACGGTGCCTGGCCCTGCACGTCTTTGTAATATCGTAGTTCCATAATGGTATCTTAAATCGTACTACTTTGCCACCACGCGTAATTTTCCCGGCTCTGCTTTGGCATCAAACACAATGCCGGCCTGCTCCAGAATCCAGGCTTCAATCTTTTCAAGGTACGGTCTCAAGGCGTCAACACTGCGCGGCCTGTAGCCCTCGGCGGTCCCGCTCGGTTTGTGTCCCTCGACTTGAGCGATAGCCCCGGCAGGTGCCCCGGCAGCTTCACCCAGCAGCGAAAACGAGCGGCGTAGTCCGTGGATGGTCAGCCCGTTGATACCGGCGCTCTGCTGGGCTTTTGAGTGACTAGAGCGGGTGTCACTGATCCGGCCTGCTTTTCTGGTGCTGGCAAACACAAAATCATTCACCCTCGGCAGTGTTGCCAGCAGTTGCGCCAGATAGGGCGTCAAGGGAATGGTACGGGTTTGCTCTACCTTGTCGGCAATGGTCAATTTGCGCCACTGAAAATCTACATGCGGCCATGTCAGCGCGGCCAATTCCTCCTTGCGGGCGCCAGTCAGCAGCAGGGCACGTAGATAGACGCTGGCGGTTCGGTTGCTCAATTGCTCTACTCCCTGCCACCAGCCGGGCAGTTGCGCGGACTCAATACAGTCGGTGCGATGCTTGTTGCTCGGCAGGTTTTCCAGAATGGCCGGCGCTTTACCAGCGTCACGGTCTATCAAATTGCGGTACTCAGGCCGGGCAGAGCACCAGCGCAAGAAACCACGAAACATCATCAGGGCGCGGGCGGCTTGGTGCTTACCTGCCACGGCCTCACGCTCAAACCATATTTGCAGCGCATCCTCGGTCACATCACCCAATTTCAACGCCAGCAGTGGATAGAGCGGCCCGGGTCGAGTCAACCCCTGCCCCCGCTTCTTTTTCACGCCACCTGGCGCGGCCATTGCCTCAAGGTCGGCACGATAGCGCGGTTTCCATGCGTCCCTGCGCTTGGGCTTGCCTTCTTGCAAGTAACGCGGCCAGATGTCGCCGACCGTCAACGTATTGACCAATGTAGCTTCACGCTTGGCCGCATCAGCGGCAGTTTTCTCGGCCTTGACCTCGCGTGGGTCACGGCCTTCGTCAATCATTCGCTGCAGTGCGCGTGCCTGCTCCTGCGCCTGCGGGATTGACCAGGCACCCGGGCCACCGATGGTGATCCGTATGTCCTTGCCCTGGTAGACGCCTTGAAACACGTATGCAGGTTTACCCGCTGGCGTGGCGCGCAAACCCAGACCCCTGGCGGTTTCATCCCAGAGAAATGACTGATGCTTCTCAGGTGGGCATTTGAACCCAGCAACCCGACCGGAAGTGAACGCAATCTTGGCCATATTGAACCTTCTCATTAGCCTTACACCCCAAGGATGTAAGGGCGGATGTAAGACGATTTGGCAAATATAACCGAATTTAGATCAACATTCAATCTATAGTAATGGTTTAAATAATTAACATAACACGTTGATTTACATTGATTTATCTACTTTAATCAACACGGTGAAATATCATACGTTCTTCATTCGTAATGAGAAGGTCGGGTGTTCGATTCATCTCTCCGGCACCAAATGAAAAGGGGGTAGGCTTCCGGGTCTATCCCCTTCATCACGTAGTCAGTACGTAACCACTGACCAATTACGATCCCAAGTCATCAGTTGCTGCAATCCCAATTTCAAGAACTTGCTCTAACGTTGGACGTAACCGTCCGATTGATGGACTGGTGAGGTGGAACATGGTGCTGCATTCTTCTGCGTATTTGTTTGTCTAGGGTACCAAGAGCGCATCGAAGCATGGATCGTTGATCAGGCTGGGATTGTGTTTGATGCCAAAGCTGAGCTGGGTAAGTTGCAGTTAGCGACCGGTTGACGCAATGAATTGATGCCAATACAATAAATTCACTGATGCGATTTACATTCGACCCCGACAAGGACGCCGCAAACATCGTAAAGCATGGGCTTTCTCTGGCCGATGCACCGCTGGTGTTCAACGCACCGGACAAGTTGACGCTGGAGTCACCCAGAACCAACGAAGCCCGGTTGATGGACATTGCTCTGGTGGAGGTGGCAAGCGTGGTACTGGTGCTGGTGTACCTGCTGCGCGAGTCGAGCGAGGTAAGGGCGATTTCATTGCGCCGGGCATCGAAACAGGAAAGGAAGTTGTATGCAAGCTGGCAAGAAACACACTGAGCACAAGCCCTCGGGCACCGACTGGGACCGGGTCAAGCGCGAAGCTGCACGGAATGCGCCCGTACCATTCAACTCGGCCACGGACAAGGACAGCGAGCCGTACAACCCCAACGATGCAGCTGCTGTGGCAGTGTATTGGAACGACGCAACAATCAAGCGTGGCCGTGGTCGCCCTGCCGTGGCCGTGAAGCGCCCGACGTTGAATATGCGAGTTGACGCCGAGGTTTTGGACGCATTCAAGGCAACCGGGCCGGGATGGCAGACACGCATCAACGCACTGCTGCGCGATGCCATCAAACACGGGGTGGTAAAGGCGTGACCGCGCAGGGACATTTAAAAACGGCACGCATGTTTAACCCCCGCATCCCGGCTTGACGCTGCGTGACGATATGCTATCCAGCCATAGCCGCGGTTAGCCGCGGTTAGCCGCTCACGGATTGCAATAGCAATTGCAACAAGATCGGGATTGAAGATACAATAAAGAGAAGCCTGCTAGCAATAAAGTAGCAGGCTTTTCAATGCCTATGGGGCTTGTAGTGGCTCCCCGGAATTGTCTATTCTGAGAACTGGGAAATTGAGGTTTTTGCTTGAGCCTGGTTGGGGACGTTAGCTTGTCCACAAGATCCACAGGCAGAAGGCCCAGCGACCCCCCGGTGCCTCAAACTCACGTGGGGGTGGGAGCTGGGGAACCTGTGGAGGCTTGTGGTCAAGCGGACTACCCGTCAACCGCTGTTGTGTCGTATTTCGGCTTCGAAGCGGGACCAGTCGGTCGTCACGGGCTGCTTGAGGGAAGGTCAATTTCGATATTTTGTTGAGCGAGCAACAGCCGTTTAGGCCGACCTGCAGAACGCCACTAGAGATAGTGAGATTGATACACTTCAACATATGTGGCCGGTTTCGAATGACCAGTGTCGCTGATGCTTATCTCTATACCCGAATTCTGCCCGATGACTGGCTCAATTTTCAATTCCACCCCATCCAATCAAACGGACGATCCCTCTGCCAGGAAGGATTGCGGATGAACATCGTCATCTACTTTCCACCTTCCCCCGGATGTGAACACGATGGTCAGATCATCGGTTCAGCCATCGCACCAGTTCTAAAAGAAGTCGATGGCAAAGTGGACTTCGTGCGCGCCAGGGCGCAAACACCAAGATCTGAGTTGCAGAAGCACCCAACCGCAAATCTTGATGTCGACTGTGCATTTTTCATGGAACGTATCCTCGATCATCCTGCCTTGTTGAAGGCCAAGCACCGGATCCTGATTCCAAACCCCGAATGGCTAGACCCCCAGACGCACGCCTTGGCCAGCGCCTGCACTCATATATGGCACAAGTCGCGGTTTAGCATGGAGCGACTGTTACCGGTCTTTCCGCGTGCCCTGCATGCCTATCTCGGGTTTACCTCCGAGGATCCGGGTCGGCTGGTCTATGGGTACGACTCCTTTGTCCATCTGCGCGGCAAATTGGCTACCCAACGCAGCACGAACAGTATATTCACTTACTGGCGATCCAGACGGTCGCTGCCCGATCTGCATGTGCAGTTCTACTCGACTAAGGAAGAGGGTATACAGTATGCGGGGTGGTTGAGTGACCACAACGTCCATGTCCGCATTGGATGGCTGGAGCGCCAAGAGCAGTTGGAGCTTGCCGGTAAGCATGGCGTGCACCTTTGCACCAGTGAGGTCGAGGGTTACGGGCATTACATCAATGAAGCGCGAGCCATGGGCGCTCTAGTTATTACCACTGATGGCGCACCAATGAACGAGTTGGTGGACGTCAATTCAGGCATTCTTGTAAAGCCCAGTGCCATTTCTTCTATGCATTGGGGTACCCGGTACCTCGTCACACCCGACGATCTGGCGCCTGCCATTGATCAGGCTTTGAGCCTGAGCCCGCAAGCCCGTCGGGCGCTGGGTGCGGCAGCGCGCGAACGTTTTCTCGCGGAGGATCAGCTCTTTCGCCGAAGAGCCTGTGAGCTGTTTGTAAAACTGGGGCAATGATCGGCAGCGAAAGCCGATATGCCAACTATCACACTGGGCCAATAAATTTTGGAGCCTCCCGAAATGCATCCTTGGGAAAAGATCTGATTAACTGGCAACAGATTTCCATCGCGTCTATTATTTGTCCAGATTGATGGAGCGATATCACTTGTTGAAGTGATAATCTTGGGTTCGACTGCTGAAATTCATTATCTCTATCCATACTGCCGAGTCACCGTTCACACAAGACTCTTTGCGCCGCATGGCGTCAGGTTTACCCCGATTTCTTCAAGCCGGTGGCGAAACAGGCTGCCGATCGCACTCGGGTCATACATTGCCCTGACTTCCACCTGGCCACGTGCAGCAATCCTGTTGCGGAAGACTGGCTCGTCGTAAAGCTTGCGCATTAGAGCGGCAGCGTGCTCGATGTCCGGATCCGCCCAGGCCAATGGATTGGTACCGGAATAGTAATATTCGCCGGGGTTTACATTGATGATTTTGCAATCCACCAAGCAGCTGTTGTCGTTATTCATGAAATCCAGATTACTGGAATATGCTGTTGCGATTGTTGGCTTGCCCATGTACATACTTTCTGCGAGTCCAAGTCCGAAGCCTTCGGAGCGATGCAAAGAGACATAGCAGTCAGCCGTATTCAGCAGTGCCAGCACTTCTTGGCGCGGCATCGCCATATCGATGAGGCGGATTCGATCGTTATTGGCGATCTCCTTCTGGAGCAACGCCATCTCATTTGGGTATCTGGCACCATTGATGCATTTGATTACGAGACTGACATCGCGTTCGTCCCCGGCAAAGGCAGTTCTGAAAGCGCGAATTGTCCCCAGTGGATTCTTGCGATGAACGGACGAATTGAAGTCGAAACTGAACAAAAACAGAAAGGAATCAGGTCTAACGTTCAAAGTCGATCTTGACAGAGGTTCGGGGATGTCAAGTCGCAACGGCGGAGGAATGCGCCTAATCGGCTTACCCGTCTTGCCCCGCAAGCCGGTGGCGACAAAATCAGATGCAACCCAAATCTCATCGACAAGATCAAGGGCGCCGTTCCATTCCGTCGGCCATTGTTCGAATTCCCAGAACCAGTATCCGATCCGGTAGCTACCGGGAATTCGCAACTGCCAAGGACGAGATTCTTGAAGAGCGTTTGGAGTAAGAAAACAGATGCCCGTTCCAAAGTGACATCTGTTGTCAAGTTGATCGAGAAAACTCGAAGCGTTGGCAGGTTCGCTAGGGTCAAACCTCAAATCCCTGACACTGAATGGGATGGATTCATTCTTGGCGAGATTGATGAATGCACGCATATTCTCGGCAAGACCCAATATGCCTGTCGCCCATCCCATGAAATCTACGCCATGGCTGTCAGGTTGGTTGCAATATCCGGCGCTCTCTGCGTGTTCTGCAGCCTGTCTCAATCGCAGCCAGACTGACGGATCGAGATCAGGCCCGACGCCTTGTTCGAGAGCTAACGCCCAGGGCAGTAATCCCCATTCGCTCGGCAAGGGCGCCTCTACATTGCTGGCAGAGTCCGTCAATAGGGCTTGGTAAGCCGCTGCCAGCAACGGCCGCACATCCGACTTATCAACTGTGAAGGCGAGCGCCGGTCGGGCCGTCGCATCGGCATCTACGACCAGAGGAGTCCAATGCAAAGCACAATGTATCGCAAGTGATCGGATGGAAAAAGACGCTGAGGGGTTCTGTGTGCACAATGCTTCAAGCAGGTTGCGGCGAACGAAGATCGCGCCCCCAGTGACATCCGGTCCTTCAAACAAAGCAGAGTCAGTAATCTGGCAACTATCGAGGCTTGCGTATTGATCACGGTAGGCCATGAAACCGGAAAGATGCGAAATCGAACCGTCGTTGATCACCGATGATCTGGCAAATGCCCAAGATGCTTCTCGTTCGCGCTCCAGCGCGCAAAATGGCACGAGAAATCCGGTATGTGGGAAGGTACCCGCATTGACAAAGACAATCGAAGTCGACTTGCAGGTGTTCAGTACTCCACGTAATGACTTCAATAGTAACGTCGACGGTGGAACCTTCACCACGGAACCTACTTGATGCATCAATTGGAATCGGCTAGTCGACGAATCCGAAGCCCGCGATCCGTCAGTTGCTTGATCAACTACTACAACATCATAAGAATGCTCGGGGGCAGATGTACCGCTGTAGCTCCAGGCAGACGCTTCGA
>CAIVLG010000222.1 GCA_903906695.1 uncultured beta proteobacterium
GCTGACGCTGGCCCGAAGCGCGATTGCCGAGATCGGCGGCCTGATTGTGTGGCCAGACGCGTCAGAGCCGCGTCTGATGTCGCTGGTCCCGGCGCTGCATTTTGTGCTGCTCGATGTTCACACCATCCACAGCGACTTTCACGCCGCGATGATGGCCGAAGCCTGGAACAGCACACTGCCGACCAACGCGCTGCTGATCTGCGGCCCATCGAAGACCGCAGACATCCAGCAGACCACCGCCTACGGTGCGCACGGCCCGCGGGAACTGGTGGTGCTGCTGCGTCATGCCCAGGGAGCGAAAGCATGAGCAAGACCATTCAAATCCATCCCATGGAAGATTTCAAGGAGCGCAGCCGCAGCGTCCTCAACAACCCCGGCCAGCGGAAAAACTTCCGTGGCGCGATGGACTTCCTGCAAGCCAAACGACGCAGCCAGTTTCCGGATCAGAACGAACTGGCCGGTCTGCGCGAACTCGGCGCTGCCATCCGTCGCTACAGCCTGGCGAAGCTGCCACAACTGCTGGAGCAACTCGAAAGAAATCTGATCACCAACGGCATCCAGGTGCACTGGGCGCAGACCCCTGATGAAGCCAATGCCATTGCCCTGGGCATCGCACGGCGCGTCAATGCACACAGCGTCATCAAAGGCAAGTCGATGGTCAGCGAAGAGATCGAATTCAACCATGCGATGCAGGCTGCAGGCATCGAAGCGCTGGAGTCGGACATGGGCGAATACATCGTCCAGCTCGCCGGCGAAAAGCCCTCCCATATCATCATGCCGGCGATCCACAAAACCAAGCAGGAAATTGCCGAACTGTTTGCCAAGGAAGTGCCGGGTGTCAGCTACACCGAAGACGTCGACGCGCTGATCCAGATCGGGCGGCGCGTGCTAAGGCGCAAGTTCGCCGAGGCCGACATCGGGCTGTCCGGCGTCAACTTCCTGGTTGCCGAAACCGGCACCCTGTGCCTGGTCGAGAACGAAGGCAATGGCCGCATGTGCAGCACCGTGCCGCGCGTCCACATTGCGATCACCGGCATCGAGAAGGTGGTTGAAAAGCTGGAGCATGTGCCGCCGCTCTACAGTCTGTTGTCGCGTTCGGCCACCGGCCAGGCCGTCACCACCTATTTCAACCTGATCAGCGGACCGCGCAAACCGGGAGAGAAGGACGGCCCCGAGGAAGTGCACCTGATCCTGCTTGACAACGGCCGCACCCAGGCCTATGCCGACGAGGAATTGCGCGCGACGCTGCAATGCATTCGTTGTGGCGCTTGTATGAACCACTGCCCGGTCTATGGGCGCATCGGTGGCCACGCCTATGGCACCACCTACCCAGGCCCGATCGGCGCCATCATTTCTCCGCACATGCTGGGTCTGGACAGCACCTACCCGCTGGCCTTTGCCTCGACCCTTTGCGGTGCCTGCTCCGAAGTCTGTCCGGTGAAGATTCCGATCCCGGAGATTCTGGTGCGTCTGCGCAACGAGGCGCAGGCCCGACCCGACAGTGAAGAAGCCACGCTGCGCGGCAGCGGCTCGGCGCGCACGGCATCCGGCACTGCCGTCTGGAGCGTCTGGGCGCAGGTTTATGGCCGTCTCGGTCTGTACCGACTGGCCTCCTGGTTCATGAGCCGGGGCCGTGCCCTGTCGCCGACCGAGCAGGGCGCCTGGACGCGCAGCCGCAAGCCGCTGATCCCTGCGGCCAGGCGACTGCGCGACCTAATGAAGGAACGTCAGCAATGAATTCCCTGATCCAGACGCTATCGGGTCTGCTGCCCGCCAAGCAGGTCATCACGGACCCATTGCGCCGGCTGGCCTATGGCACCGACGCGAGCTTTTACCGGATGACCCCCGAGGTCATTGCCGTGGTCGAATCGGAGAGCGAAGTGCAGGCCCTACTCCAGGCGGCTCGGAGCCGCCGCCGGAGCGTCACCTTTCGCGCCGCCGGCACCAGTCTGTCGGGCCAGGCGGTCACTGACAGCGTGCTGGCGCTGATCGGCGAAGGATTTGCCACCTGCGAAATTAGTCCCGATGCGGCCACGGTGCGCGTCGGCCCGGGCATCATCGGTGGCGAGGTCAACTACCGGCTGGCGCCTCTGGGGCGCAAGATCGGCCCGGATCCGGCGTCGATCAACGCCTGCAAGATCGGCGGCATTGCGGCCAACAATGCGTCGGGCATGTGTTGCGGCACCTCGCAGAACAGTTACCGCACGCTGGTCGGGATGCGCGTCATCCTGGCCGACGGCACCCTGGTTGATACCGAAGATGCACTCAGCGTCAGCAGCTTTCGCCGGACACACGCCGGACTGCTCGATGAGCTCGAAAGAATGGGCGCCGCGACCCGGGCCGACGCCACGCTGGCCGCGCGCATTCGACACAAGTACCAGATCAAGAACACCACCGGCTACAGCCTGAACGCGCTGGTCGATTTTGAAGATCCGATCGATATTCTGGCGCACCTGATGGTTGGTTCCGAAGGCACGCTCGGCTTCATCGCGCGCATCAGCTACCAGACCGTGATCGAAGACCCGCACAAGGCCAGCGCGCTGGTTTTTTTCCCCGACATCGAGCGCGCCTGCCAGGCCGTTATTCGGCTTAGAAAGGAACCGGTGTCAGCGGTCGAGCTGCTGGACCGCCCTGCCCTGCGCTCGGTGCAGGATAAGCCCGGTCTGCCGCCCATCATGCGTGAACTGGGATCGGACGCCGCTGCCTTGCTGATCGAAGTGCGGGCGCAGACTGATACGGGCCTGCAGTTGAAGATCGACGCTGCGCTGATGGCCCTTGGCGGCGTAGACACCGTCGAGGCGCCGGCCTTCTCGACCGATCCCGCAACCTGCGAGATGTACTGGAAAGTGCGCAAGGGCACCTTCCCTTCGGTCGGCGCGATGCGACGCGCCGGCACGACGGTCATCATCGAAGACGTTGCCTTCCCGATCGAATCGCTGGCCGCCGCCACACTCGATCTGCAAGCCCTGCTACGCAAGCACGGCTACATCGAGGGCATCATCTTTGGACACGCACTTGAAGGCAATCTGCATTTCGTCTTCACCCAGGACTTCTCCGCTGCGGCCGAGGTCGAGCGCTATGCACGCTTCATGGACGACATCTGTGCCCTGGTGGTCGAGAAATACGACGGTTCGCTAAAAGCCGAGCACGGCACCGGCCGCAACATGGCACCCTTTGTCGAGATGGAGTGGGGCCGGCAAGCCACCGATTTGATGCGCCGTATCAAGCAACTGTTCGATCCGGACAATCTGCTCAATCCGGGTGTGATTTTGAACGATGACCCCAGGGCGCACCTCCAGCACCTCAAGCCGATGCCGGCCGCCGAGGCCATCGTTGACCGCTGCATCGAGTGCGGTTTTTGCGAGCCACTGTGCCCGTCGCATCGGCTGACCCTGTCACCGCGCCAGCGCATCGTCAGCTGGCGCGAGCTGTCGCGACGCAGCGCCAGCGGTGAAAGCAGCGCCGATGTTGAAGCCGACTTTGCCTACTATGGTCTGGATACCTGCGCCGGATGCGGACTGTGCTCGACCGCCTGCCCGGTCGGGATTGATACCGGTGAACTGACGCGACTGCTGCGCGGTCGCGGCATGGGAAGCGCAGCGCACACCGTGGCGAAACTGACCGCCAGTCATTTTGGCAAGGTCGCAACGCTCTCGCGCGCAGGGCTTAGCGTCGGCCATGTGGCATCCAGTGTGCTGGGCGAGTCTCTGGTGCAACGCCTCAGCGCCGGTAGCTGGAAGCGCGGCATGCCGCGCGCCGGCAAACTGCCTGCGACCTACAGCGGCGCCGGCGACCCGGTGGTTTATTTCCCGGCCTGCGGTGGCCGCATTTTCGGCGCCAACACTGCCGACGAGGCCGCGTTGCCCGAGGTCATCATGTCGGTACTCGTGCGCGCCGGCTATGCGCCCATCCTGCCGGCCGGTTTTGACAAACTCTGCTGCGGCCAGATGATGGCCAGCAAGGGCATGGCAGAGGAAGCCGATGCCATGTCGGATGCCGTCAGCGCCGCGTTGCTGAAAGCGGCCGATGACGGCCAGGGTGGTTATTACCCGGTCATCATGGACGCCAGCACCTGTTCGGTACGCATGCAGAAAAAACTCGCCGGTCGGTTGCAGCTGTTCGATTTTCACGAGTTCGCGCACGACGCCCTGCTGCCGCGTCTGCGGCTGGTGCGCAAGCCCGGTCCCGTGGCATTGCACATCAACTGCAGCGTGCGCCGCACCGCCTCCGATGACAAGCTGCGCAAACTGGTCGAAGCCTGCGTCGAGACCATCGTCGAGCCTGCTGGTGTGACCTGCTGCGGCTTTGGCGGCGACCGCGGTTTTGTCGTGCCTGAACTCAACGTCCATGCTTTGCGCAAAGTCCACGAATCACTTCCAGCGAACTGCTGCGAGGGAGTATCGACCAACCGAACCTGCGAGATCGGCCTGACCGCCGAGACCGGGCGCGCCTACCGCTCGGTGGCCTACTTGCTGGAGGAATGTAGCAGGGAGGGCGTACCGATGACATGCTGATCAAGACCCCCTTCGCGCGCCACCCTTCGGCGTCGCCTCTCGCTCGTTTTATTCAATCAATTTTTTTAGGAGATGGTTATGGTTTGGCAACAGGTTTACGACCCCCTGGGGAACATGGTGATTTCCACGGCGCTGGCCGCAGTGCCGGTGGTGGTAATGCTGGTGGCGCTCGGTTTCATGCACATCAAGGCTCACATTGCGGCCGCCCTGGGCCTGGCGGCCGCGCTGCTGGTGGCTGTGTTCGCTTATGGCATGCCAGCCGGTATGGCGGGCACGGCGGCGCTGTACGGCGGCTTCACTGGGCTGCTGCCGATTGGCTGGATCGTGCTCAACATCATCTTTCTGCAGCAGCTCGCCGAGCAGAACGGCAGCTTCAAGATCCTGCAGGACTCGCTCTCCGGCATCACCACCGACCGCAGGTTGCAACTGCTGCTGATCGCCTTTTGTTTCGGCGCCTTCTTTGAAGGGGCAGCTGGCTTTGGCACGCCCGTGGCGGTGACCGCAGGCATCCTGATCGGTCTCGGCTTCTCGCCCTTGGCCGCCTCGGGCCTGAGTCTGATCGCCAACACGGCTCCGGTCGCCTTCGGCGCTTTGGGCACGCCGGTCATCACGCTGGCCAAGGTGCACGGCTACGACCTGATGGCGGTCACGGCGATGATAGGCCGACAACTGCCCTTCTTCTCTTTGCTGGTTCCGTTCTGGTTGATCTGGGCTTTTGCCGGGCGCAAGGCGATGATGGAAATCTGGCCGGCCATCCTGGTCACAGGCCTGTCGTTCGCCATCCCTCAGTATCTGGTGTCCAACTTCATTGGCCCGGAACTGGTTGACATCATTGCAGCCTTGGTTTCAATGATCTCGCTGATCCTTTTCCTGCGTGTCTGGCAACCGAAGAAGATCTGGACCTCGCCCAATCTGAAGGGTCATGAAGCCGACAGCGGCGAGGTCAAAGCGCCTACACCTATCGTTCGCCACAGCAGCGCCGAACTGGTGCGCGCCTGGACACCCTGGGTGATCCTGACCGTGTTCGTCTTTGTCTGGGGCCTGCCGTCGGTGAAGACCTGGCTCAACGGCATTTACGCCCCCTCGTTTCCGATGGCCGGCCTGCATAACCTGATTGAGAAGATGCCACCGGTGGTGGCCAAGCCGACCAAGGAAGGCGCGGTCTATGTGCTGGGCATTCTGTCCGCCACCGGCACTGGCATCCTGCTGTCCGCCATCCTTGGCGCACTGATCATGAAATACAACCCGGTCGAGATCGTGCGCACCTTCTTTCGTACCTTCTGGCTGGTTCGCTATTCGCTCATGACCATCGTCCTGATGCTCGGTCTGGGAACGCTGACACGCTACTCCGGCACCGACACCACGCTTGGCCTGGCATTCGCCAACAGCGGCGTCTTCTATCCGTTCTTCGGCACGCTGATGGGCTGGATCGGCGTTGCGATGACGGGCTCTGACACGGCGTCAAACGTGCTCTTCGGCGGTATGCAGAAGGTGGCGGCTGAACAGCTTGGCCTCAGTCCCAACCTGATGGGTGCGGCCAACAGTTCCGGCGGTGTGATGGGCAAGATGATTGACGCGCAATCGATCGTGGTCGCGTCAACCGCCACGCGCTGGTTTAACCACGAAGGCGACATCCTGCGCTACGTGTTCTTCCATTCGATCGCTCTGGCCTGCCTGGTTGGTCTGTATGTGACGATGCAGGCTTACGTGTTCCCGTTCACGCTGATGGTTGTCAAATAGTGTTGCCGTCGCAATCATGACGGCAAGTCCGCTGCTCGCTGGCCTGGCCTGGCTGCTGCTGTGCCAGTCGGCTGGCGAGGCACTGAGTCGGCTGGCGCACCTGCGCCTGCCCGGGCCGGTGATCGGCATGCTGATCCTGCTGCTCTTGCTGCGCTGGAAAGTCGTTCGAGAACCCGTGGGCGCTGCGGCCGATGCGCTGCTCGCCCACCTCTCGCTGCTCTTTGTACCAGTGGGTGTCGGCGTCATGACACACACGGCGCTGATTTCGCAGTACGGGTTTCGCCTGCTGCTGACCCTGGTGCTTTCAACCTGGATTGGGCTGCTTGTGACGGCGCTGGTGCTTCGTGCGGCGCTGCGGCAATCAGGCCATCCGCCTGCCGCATGAAGGAACCCGAATGACCGACTTCGTCCAACTCTGGGTCTATCTCTCCACCACGCCCTTGTTTGGCCTGACAGCAACTCTGGTGGTCTACTTGTTGGCACAGGCCATCTACGGCTGGATGGACCAGGCCCCCTTGGCCAACCCGGTGCTGTGGACGGTAATACTGTTGGCAGTGCTGCTGAGCGTGAGCGGCACGCCCTACCCGAGCTATTTTTCAGGGGCGCAGTTCATCCATTTTCTGCTGGGACCGGCGGTGGTGGCGCTGGCCTGGCCATTGTGGCAACGGCGCGACGAAGTGCGCCGGCGCGCCGGCCCCCTGCTGCTGGCGGCATTGGCAGGTGGCGCCAGCGCAAGTGCCAGCGCCGTGGCCATCGGCTGGTCGCTGGGTCTGCCGGACGAGTTGCTGCGCTCGCTGGCGCCCAAATCAGTCACAGCACCGGTGGCCATGGGAATTGCTGAACAACTCGGTGGCATCCCGGCATTGGCAGCCGTGTTTGCGGTGTTGACCGGACTGGTCGGTGCGATCAGTGCCAAGTATTTATTCGACGCGGTCGGCGCCATGCCTGCGCAGGTGCGCGGCTTCGCACTCGGTACCGCATCACACGGCATCGGCGCAGCGCGTGCCCTGCAGGTCAATCCCGATGCCGGCGCCTATGCCGGTCTGGCGCTGGGGCTGCAAGTGGTGCTCTCCGCCTTGTTGATTCCCCTGATCGCGCGTATCTTTTGAGGCGGATCCAGTAGCATTGGGAAGCCGTACCCATGCTTCAAAGCGTGCGGTCTTATCTGCTACACGCATAGCTGTTAGAAAACTCGGTGCATTGCGGGCAGGCACCAGGACCCGCAGAATGTGACCCGGATGCCAGCGAGACCAGAATACAGAACTGGAGAATTCAAATGAAACGAAGAGATGCTCTTCAACACATTACCGCACTCACCGGCGCAACACTCGCTGGCGCGGTGACTGCCGGCTGCGCCGCGACGGCTGGCGCTGGCATGGATGCTGTCAAGAAGGACATTCCAAGCATTCCCGCGCCCGACCCGGACACCAGAGTGCCGAAATTCAAGGCACCTGGCGGCTCCTGCGACACGCACTGCCACATCTTCGGTCCGGCCAGCCGCTATCCCTACTCGCCCAAGAGAAGTTACACACCACCTGACTCGGGGCTCGAAGCGTTTCGCGCGCTGCACGAAAAGATCGGGATCGAGCGCGCCGTCATCGTCAATGCCAGTCTATATGGCAACGACAACCGGGTCGTGGTCGACGCCATCGCCCAGAGCAAGGGCCGCTATCGCGGCATCGCCAACGTGGACGACAGCGTGTCGGACAGCGAACTGCTGGCCCTTGACCGCGGCGGAATCCGAGGCTGCCGCTTCAACTTTGTCAAACACTTGGGCGGCTTCCCGGACATGGCTGTCTTTGACCGCACCATGAGCAGGATCGCAAAGCTCGGCTGGCATGTGGACCTGCATTTCGACGCGATTGACCTGCCGGCGTTCGGGGCGCTGCTTGACCGGCTGCCGATTCCCTACATCATCGATCACATGGGGCGTGTGGAGGCCAAGGATGGCCTTGAGCAAAAGCCTTTCCAGATACTGCTTGATCTGGCTCGACGCGACAAAAAGTGTTACGTCAAAATCAGCGGTGCCGAGCGCGTGTCGTCGGTGGGCGCGCCGTTTGCGGACGCCGCGCCGTTTGCCACACGCCTGATCGAGGCGGCGCCGGATCGCGTGCTGTGGGGCACGGACTGGCCGCATCCCAACGTCAAGACCATGCCCAACGATGGCGACCTGGTTGATTTGATCCCACTCTATAGCCCCGATCCTTCCCTGCAGCGCAAGCTGCTGGTCGACAACGCGATGCGTCTCTATCAGTTTGAAAGCTGATCTCAGAAAGGAAGAAAAATGAAATCGACCACCATCGGACAACTTCTCGCGGTCTTGCTGCTTCTGTGCGCCAGCACGCTTGGCTGGACGCAAACCACCAAAGCCGAGCTAATGTGGTTGGGGCAGTCCGCATTTCGCCTGACCACACCCAGTGGCAAGGTGATTGTGACCGACCCCTGGCTGCGGACCAATCCGCGAACGCCCAGCCAGTACAAGGATCTGGAAAAGCTCGGCAAGGTCGATCTGATCCTGCTCTCGCATGGCCATTTTGACCATATCGCCGATGCGCCCGCACTGGCGCTGTTGAACAAGGCAAGGGTGATTGCGCCGGGCGACCTGAACCAGACATTGACCGTGCTCAATGTGCTGCCGCCCGAGCTGGCGCCGCGCATGAACAAAAGCGGCACAGTGACCCCTTTCACTGACGTGCCGGGATTCAAGGTCACCGAAGTGCATGCCGAACATTCTTCGCTTTTTGTCTGGAAAAATCCGGCGACCGAAAAGGATGAAGTGCACGTCGGCGGCGAGCCGGTGGGCTTTATCATCGAACTGGAAAACGGCGTGAAAATCTACTTCATGGGCGATACCGGTCTGTTTACTGATATGAAGTTCATCGCCGACTACTACAAGCCCGACGTGCTGCTGATCCCGATCGGCGGCATTTTCACGATGGGACCGGCTGATGCAGCCTACGCAACGCGCGAATGGATACGTCCCAAGTTCGCCATCCCGATGCACTATGGAACCAATCCCCTGGCCAAGGGCACACCGATCGAGTACCAACGTGCGCTGGGAGAAAGCGCAACCAAAGTGATGATCCTGCAGCCAGGCGAAATCGCCGAATTCTGAACTCTGACTCAAGCACAATCACCATGAAGAAATCAGTTATCGGCATCCTATTGCTATGCGTTGGCAGTCTCTTTGCCGCGTATGACGCCATCGCCCAGGCTTGGCCGGCCAAGCCGATTCACATCGTCGTGCCCTATGCGGCGGGTGGCGCTGTCGATACGATCGCTCGCATCACCGGGCAAGGCCTGTCTCAGCGCCTGGGTCAGCCCGTCATGGTTGACAACAAGCCGGGCGCCAGCGCCAACATCGGCATGGACGCGGTTGCCAAGGCAGCGCCGGACGGCTACACGCTGCTGATGACAGCCAACGCGCTGGCCACCAATGGCAGCCTGTTTTCAAATTTGACTTTTGACCCGCAACGAGACTTTGCGGCGCTGGGCCAGATTGGAAACGCGCCGCTGGTGATCGTGGTGCCGGCGTCCTCCAAGGCACAGACTTTCAAAGATCTGCTGGCGCAGGCCAGGGCCGAACCCGGCAAACTCACCTACGCCAGCGCCGGTAATGGCAGTTCGGGTCACCTGGCCGGTGAGGCACTGAAACAGGCGGCGCACATCGACGTCTTGCATGTCCCCTACAAGGGCGGCGCACCCGCGCTGACCGATTTGATCGGCGAAAGAATATCGTTCATGCCTCTGAACTCGGTTGAAGTGATTTCTCATATACGCTCGCAAAAGCTGCGCGCGCTGGCGGTGACAGGTAGCAAGCGCCTGAGTCTGCTACCCGAGGTGCCAACCGTATCCGAGGCCGGTCTTGCCGATTTCGAGGTATCGGTCTGGTGGGGGCTGATGGCGCCCGCCGCCACCCCTGCGGCGGTCATCACCCGGATCAATGCGGAACTGCAGAAGGTGTTGGCCGAGCCGGCACTGCAGACGCGACTGGCTGAATTGGGCGTCGAGATCAGCGCTGGCAGTACGGCGCAGTTCTCCGAATTCATTCGCGCCGAGACCGCACGCTGGAGCCGGGTCATCAAGGCTGGCAACATCAAACCCGACTGAGTGCCGCAGTGGCGAGACATTTTCGAAACTTCCTGAAATTCGCTGCCCTCGCAGCGGTGCTGCTGGCGGGATGTGCAACTGCGGTGCCTCCCAGCGTCGAGGCAGCACACACGCTGGCGCCGAATGAAACACTGCGCGTCGGCCTCTACCCCGGCAGCCCGACTTCGATCATTGAGGACCCCAAGGGGGCCAAAGGCCTTGGCTATGACCTGGGCAAGGAACTTGCAAAGCGTCTGGGCGTGTCATTTGTGCCTGTTGTGTTTCCGAAAAACGCCGATCTACTGGCGGCCCTGAAGGCTGGAAAGGTTGATCTGTCGTTCACCAACGCCAGCCCGCAGCGCCAAAAGGAGATGGATTTTTCAGCCACCGTGCTGGAAGCTGAAAAAGGCTACCTGGTTGCAGGCGCTTCACCGATTCACGAACTCGTCGAGGTGGACCAGCCAAGCATGCGGATTGGCGTGAGCCAGGGCAGTACAACCGAATCCGAGTTGCGAGGCGAGCTCAAACAGGCGCTGATGGTCCGCGTTGCGACCCTCGACGACGCCACCCAGATGCTGAGCTCGGGGCAGCTGGACGTCTTCGCAACCAACAAGGCGATCCTGTTCGAACTGTCGGATCGTTTGCCCGGTGCCAGGGTGCTCGACGGCAGATGGGGTCTGGAACATTTCGCCTTTGCCATTCCCAAGGGGCGTGACCCGGCGCTGGCCTATCTGAACCAGCTTGTTGCGGACCTGCAGGCTGAAGGTCTTGTCAATCAGGCTGTAGCGCGAGTTGGACTGCGCGGCACGCTATCGACGGGTGCAGGCAGCAGCCCTTAGCTGGTCTGTCGGCTCTCAGGTGCTGGTCCTGCGCTTGAGCCAGCGCATCAAGACGCCGACGACTGGCAATTTTTCATACAAGCCTTCGGCAGCATCCCAGTAGTCGCAGTGCATCGTGATGCGTCCCTGCTGATCCAGCAGCAGATGCGAACCACCCAAAACGCAGTGTTCCACAGCCGGCTGAAAGCGCCGGAAAGAAAATCGAAACTCCCATGTCAGAAAGCATTTTTGACCGTCGACAATCCGGTCGGTGATGATGAAACGCGGCGAAACAAGGTTGACGTACATATGTCGAAAGATGCGTTGGATTTCAGACAATCCGCGCACCTGATTGAACGGGTCCCGGAAGCTCGCGTCATCGGCATAGATGGCCGCCAGTTGTTCGACGCGCTGCGGGCTCAGTGTCTGAAAGAATTGGGCGATGGTTTCGACGGCGTTGTTCATGGCGTGGCCAGGCGGCGGGTAGCAGCAAAAAAAACCTTGTAAGGCAGCAATTTCAGAAGCTTCATCCAGCAGGTGAAGCGTTTTGGAAAGTGGATCTCGAATTCTCCATTCGCCCAGCCCCTCAGGATTTCCTGCGCCGCCTGCTCGGGGCTGATCAGTGCCGGCATGCTGAACTGATTTTGCGCTGTCAGCGGTGTCGCCACAAAACCGGGGTTGATCAGCGACACGCCAACACCCAGAGGATGCAGGTCCAGATAGAGCGTCTCGGCCAGGTTGATCAGCGCCGCCTTGGTGGGACCATAGGCCAGGCTGTTGGGCAAGCCACGGTAACCCGCAACACTGCCGACCAGGCTGATGTGGCCAGGCTTCAGGCCCGGCGACCGCGCCAGAAAGCTGGGCAGTAGCGCTGCCAGCAAATGCAGGGCGCCGACATAGTTGACTTGCGTGTGACGCAGCATGTCGGGCAGGTCGATCTGTGTCGAGCGCATGGCGCGGTAGTGTCCGGCGCAATAGACCAGACAATCCAGCCTGCCCTGCGCCAGGACCGAATCGACGGCTCGCTGAACGGCTGGCGCATCGGTCACATCCAGGGGCACCGCGCGAGCCCCCGGATGCGCATCGACAAAGGTGTCAAGACCATCGGCCTGGCGCGCCGATACGATGACAGCCGCGCCCCGCGCATGCAAGGCCGAAGCGGTGGCGCGCCCGATACCCGTCGATGCACCGACGATCCAGACCCGTTGACCGGTCCAGTCCCGTATGCGTGGGTTCAGCGCCACATCTACCTCTTGACAAAGGACAGGGTGACCTCGCCCAGACCGACACCCCATTTGTGCATGGTGGCCTTGTTGAGCATGACCCGGTCGTTCATCAAATACATCCAGTCGTCGAACTGCACCTCGTACATGCTGCCATCGACCGGCAGCGCCAGGGTGTACGTCCACTTGAAAGCATTGCCGCGCTGCTGGCCATCGGCGCTGCCGATCACATCATCGGCCTGACCGATGTAGCGCCCGTCGGCGTTGCGCTGCAGGCGCCAGACGCGCCTCTGGGTGCTGCCATCTGAATAGCTAAACGCCTCGTCGAGCACGCCCTTGTCACCTTGCCAGTCGCACTTCATCACCACGGTAAAACGCTTGACAACCTTGCCGGAGCGGTCGGTGAAAACACCGTAGGCATCGAGCGTGCCGTTGAAATAGTCGCGCAACTCGAGTACCGGGGTCTGCCCGGCATAGTCATTGATTTGCGGCGTGCTGCACGCCGCCAGGCAGCCAGCGAAGGCGACCGTCAAAGCAATGGAGGCCAATACTTGATAGGCAGTTTTCCTCATACCGCAGACTTGCTCAAGGTGTATTGAATAAGGTTGATGTCGCCAGCGTCGAAGGCGGCTTCGCAGTACGCCAGATAAAACTCCCAGATGCGCATAAAACGTTCGTCAAAACCCAGCGCTGCCACCTGCGTCTTGCGCGCCATAAAGGCGTCACGCCAGCGGCGCAGGGTTTCGGCGTAATCGGCGCCGAAGGCAAACTCGTCGACCACCGCCAGACCGGCTGCGCGAGCCTGCTTTCGAAACTCGCGCGGGCATGGCAGGCAGCCACCAGGAAAGATGTACTGCTGGATGAAGTCGGTGGACTCGATGTAACGGTCGAACAGGGCGTCGTCAATCACAATGCTCTGCACGCAGGCGCGAGCGCCCGGCTTGAGCAAGCGGCTCACGGTGTGAAAGTACTGTGGCCAGTATGCGCGGCCCACTGCTTCGACCATTTCGATCGAACAAATGGCATCAAACGGCGCGTCGCCGATGTCGCGGTAATCCTGCAAGCGCAAGTCAGCCATGGCACCGGGTCCGGTCGCCACACCGGCGCGCTCAAGACGTGCATTGGCATAGTTCAATTGCTCGGTGCTCAGCGTCACGCCGACCACACTGGCACCGAGCTGGCTTGTCGCCTGCTCGGCCAGCGCGCCCCAGCCGCAACCAATTTCAAGCACGCGGTCGCCGCGCTTCACACCCGCCATTTGCAATGCGCGCTGCACTTTGGCGTTTTGCGCCTGCGGCATGGGACGCTTGAGGTCGCCCTCGAACCAGGCGGATGAATAGTTCATGGTCTCGTCCAGCCAAAGCCGGTAGAACGCATTGCCCAGGTCGTAGTGGGCGTGAATGTTCTTGCGGCTGTTGGAGCGGCTGTTGTGCTTGAGCAGATGCCGGATGCGGTAGAGCAGCCGGCCGACCCAGGTGCCATAAATCACCGCTTCAACCTGATGGCGATTGGCGGCAAAGACCTTGAGCAGCTCGGTCAGATCGGGCGTGCTCCAATCACCCGTGATATAGCTTTCGGCGAAGCCGATGTCGCCGGACTTGAGCGCTGCGCCAAACACGTTCCAGTTGTGTAGCGTGATGCTGGCACAAGGGTGCTTTGGGCCCGGCATGGCGTGCTGGTGCGGGTGCTCGCCAAAGCGGCGCTGCGAGCCGTCGGGCAGTTGCATCGTCAGTGCGCCGTGGCGTAATTTTTGCAGCAGACGCAAGGCGCTGCGCGCCGAAGCGGGTGCATCGTGGGGAAATGAAAATGCCGGCGCAGTGGTGGTGACGGTGTTCATGGTCAAGTCAGGTAGTGCTTGTCGGGAGGTTTAGGCTGCGATGTGCTGGCGCTAGCGCGTCACAAAAGCATCAGGGGGTGAGGGTTTGCGGAAGAACGGCAGTCTTTTTAGCCACAGCCGGGCGGCCTGCAGGTGAATGTGCAGCACCACACCCAGCGTCATCGCCGGGTAGCGCCACAGGGCTCGTCGCAGAGCCGGGGCGGTGATCGGCACCAGGGTGCCGCTGACGCTGGTTTGCAACAGCACACCAGCGCCGTCGCAGAAGTCGATGCGCGCCACGGTTCTTTCCAGATCCCCATGACGTGTGCGCATGAAGCGAAAACGGTAGTGACCCTTCACCTTGCAAAACGGCGATACATGAAATACTTTTGTGGCACGCTGTTCGACGCCAAAGCGGGGTGCATCCAGCAGGTAGCAGTGCCGCTCACCAAAGGTGTTGTTGACTTCCACCACGATCGCGCGCAGTGCACCTCCCTGATCATCAATCGACCGGTGGCAATACCAGAAGCTCACCGGCTTGAAGGTATGA
>CAIVLG010000223.1 GCA_903906695.1 uncultured beta proteobacterium
CCAGGCAGATCTGGCCTGGCTTGACCTGAGTGGGAACCTCGATGTCAGCATCGGACCGCATGAAACCTATGACGATCAGCTCTATGGCCAGAAGGCGTTTTACAAGTCAAACGTACTGATCGTGGATCAGGCGGCGGCAACCCAACTGGCAAAATTCAAATCAACCGGTCCGGCATTGCAGGAAAACCTGCCGGTCGATCCCAAATACAAGCCGGTTTACAAGGCCGATACGATGATGCCGCTGCTTCTGGCCGATGACATCCGACGCTCCGGCCAGGGCAGAGCCGTCATGGAGCCGGTGGCGTTCAGTCTCCCCAACGACCCGAGGGTCTGGGCGGCCAAAGGGTCGAAAAAGGTCATGATGGGGAATTATCTCAACACCAGGCGCACAGTGGTTCTGGAGCCTCTGGCACAGGCGATTCTGACCCCCGCAGTGAGCGCCCTGATAAATCATGAAACCTACTTTACCTGGGTGCTGATGCACGAGGTCTGCCATACCCTGGGACCGCGCGAAGTCTTGATAAACGGGAAGATTGCGACGCCTCGTGAGGCGCTGGGAGAGTATTACTCCCCAATCGAAGAGGGGAAAGCCGATATCGGAGGACTCTACAACATCCCCTATTTGATCAGCAACGGGATTGTTACCCTTCCGCTGGAACAGCACTACGCCGGATACATGGCTGAATCGCTCCGCTCGATCCGTTTCGGTATGGGTTCCGCCTATGGGGTCATCCGCTCCGCTGCCTGGAACGTATTTATCGACGAGGGAGCCCTGATCTACGATGCCGCCAGCAATCGCTTCACCATGGATGTCCCCAAAATGACGGCTGCGGTCCGCAAGCTGCTGATCACCATCATCACGATCGAAGGTGATGGCGATAAACAGGGGGCTGCCAACTTCATTGCAAAATACTCCAACATCAGACCGGAGCTGCAAAAGCTTCTTGATACCGCAGAAAACTCGGTACCGCTGGAGTTCGTGCCGGTATACGCGAAATAAGGTTGGCATTGCCCTGTACTGCTTCATGCAAAAAATATTCCCATCCAGCAAAAGTATTGCGCCGTCCAGCAAAGGTTGGCTGCGTCACAGCGCCTAGGATGCACACAGTCATAGTCGCGATTGGCTTCGTTGAGGCCCTGCATCGTGGTCATTCGCATGTGGCTGTCTTCTGTTGAATTGGAATCTGGAGCTGTTCAATGTTTGCCCTTAATAAAACGTCACTTCGAAAGTTTGTCGCTATTTCGGTAATAAGCTCATTTGCCGCTCAACCTCTCGAATTGGCATATGCTGCAAATCATCCATCTTCGAGCATCAAAAATATCCATATCATTAATCTGACTGCCAACGTTGACTGGGATTATGATCGACCAGCCCCCATGCAGCTTGGAACAACAGGTGCTCCTTTAACCAAGGAAGTTATTGAGAAACAGATTTTGCGCGAGACAGCCCGTAGTATCTATTTAATGACTGAGGGAAGGCACAGGGTCGGTGATATACGGGTATACAAGAATAGTCGTTATAGAAATGGTGTTGATATAAGACTGTTTAATAAAACAGATCGGTCCAACGCGAATGTTGCATCCTGGCAGATTAATAATGGAGGCACCAGCGCAAACTACTTGTCGATAGAAACTGAAGATAAGAATAAAGTAAAGTATATCTATTCTTATCCCTTTAATGATTATGGACGCGTCATTGCCCATGAAATGGGACATTACATATATAGCGTCCTGGACGAATATGCTGGAAGCGCGGCAGATACCAAGCAAGGAGCCGGATGGCCTAACAAGGGTGACAATGTTCGCAGCACCATTATGAACGATAACAGTTTGTTCACGCGCTTTTCTGTGGCGGACGACTACCCGAGCAATGGTACCAATCAAACAGCGCAGGCCAGAATTTATGGAAATAAGGCCAAGGGCTATAGTGGTGGCAGTCAATGGGAAATGCTTGTCACTGATCCAATCAATGATACCGAATTAGCCAAGATCGATCACAGTGGTAACCGAAAACTGTTTGAAGCTTTCAAGGGTTTTGCGGCCCCCAAGAACTATAAGGATCTAACTAAGTTTTATGGCGTTTGGTGCCCTCTACCGAGACCTGTTTTGGAAGTAGGGCAAGTTGACGAGTGTATGGATGGCGGCCCCAACTATCAAGGCACGCCCGTCGAGAAGCGCATTTCGATCAGTGAGGAGTATTGGAAAAAACTATACCTGGCGTCTGGCGGATCAGAGACAGCAGACGCTGTTGACGGTACGGCCGGATCCGCCTTTGAGAATTTCAAAGTAATCTGGGCCGACTCACCTTCAAATGCGCCTGTTCCAAGCGCCGCTTCTGCCAACGGTCGAACCGTGCCTCAGGCAGCCTTAAAGGAAGCCATCGTTGCATCCGGTGCGGCGGTTGCACGCGATGCTCTTTTGATTGATAGAACAATGCCACAGGCGGCCTTCAAGGAGGCAATCGCAGCTTCCATTGCCGAAGTCCAAAGCAGAACAGATAACTCTCAGCTTGCTATCGTGGTTTCTCCAGGTGATAGCACCACGCCAATCTTTCCACTTAAGCCCGTGACGGGAAACAAGCAGGAAATGGTCAAGGCATTGTTGTCGTTGGCACGCACGGACGGAAAATTTGACATCACAAAGGGCTATGAGCAGATTGATGGTTTGGTTAATCGGGCCCGCGGGGAGGCAGATTCGTCATCCATTTTCTTGATGACCGATGCCAAGCGAGATGCGGTGATTTCTGAAAGCTTGGGTAGTGATGCACGTGGCAAGAGGAACGCGATTAATGTGGTGATATTTGATGGCCCCTTGCTCGACAAGGAATATAAGCCTTCATCCGTGTATGCCCGAAAGCTAAATGACTTGGCAGTCACTACCGGCGGAGAGAGTATGACGGCCGATAGTTCGCAAAAAGCAGCGAAAGCTATCAGAAACATGAGCCAGGTTGATGACGGCATGAGGATGAGTTTCTTGACCGCTGGCAGCTATCAACCGAGTGTAGGAGCGCATAAGGAATCGACCCAATTCAAGGCTTCCAGATACGACGAAACCATCAGTGTGGAGTGGTTTTTTGATCCAGGTGACGGCGCTCGAATCCATTTTGGTCTGGTATCCCCAGCCGGCGCTATCTACGACACGATGGATCCCGATTCGAATCTTGCGGAGGGCTATGTTTTGATCAAACTGCCCAACAGTGACGGTACGAAGATTGGTGATTGGCGTGTCGAAACAAATTACTCCGGACCGACGACAGAAACGGTAGAGGTGGAGGTTTCGACCGAGTCCGCAGTTGGTCTTACACCCTCCGTGACAGGAGGACTAAAGTCTGACAATCGTGCGCCAGTATTGCGTGCAATATTTAGCGGTGACTCACCTATCGTTCGTGCCAAGGTGCTGGCTAACATTTATCGCACGCATGATCTGGCATTGGTATTATCCAACCTTGAGTTGAAGGACGACGGCATCGGAGTCGATGCGCGACCCAACGACGGTTCCTATGCCGTTGCTCTTTCTGGTTTGTTACCGGCAGGTGATTACGTCGTTGAGATGACTGCTGAAACCAATGCCGATTCAGCATTTTCCACAAATCTGCCCTTTGCAATGGGTCTACCAGTTCCGGATGTTGTGGTGGGCGCAGGTGTCATCCGCGTGGAGAATGTTGAGTTCAGTCTTGAAGAGGGCGCACCCGGCGTCGTCTTCTCTTCAAATATGGGGGGCGGGGGTGGTTGTACCGTGTCGAGCGGACCGGCAGACGCTGGCTTGCTTGTCTTGCTGCTGGCCGCCCTGATCGGTCTGGGTGTGCGGCGTGGGAAGAACTCAGACTCTGATTGATCGTGCTGCTGGCTGCCACTCTGAAACAAGGTGCTCCAGGAGGGAAAGTATTTCCTCTCTCAGGTGCGACCTTGCTCGTGCTGGCACTGACCTTGCCGGTATCTTGGCTGGGCCTGAATCTTGGGTTGCAACCAGTCAGGCTGGCAAGTCTGCAGCAAGCCTTGTGGATGCTGGTATGCGCCCCCGTGATAGAAGAGTTTGTTTTTCGCAGGATCTTGCAGAGGAACCTGGCCGATTTTCTGTCGCAGCGTGTTGGTGACGCCGCCGCACCAATTCTCGCCGTACTCGTCAGCGCGGTAATTTTTGCAATTTGCCATGGCTACCGTGTCGGACCACTATGGGGACTGCTGTGGATCGTTCCTGGTTTGGCGCTTGCCGAGGTGTGGAGGCAGGATCGGTCCGTGTGGGTCTGCGTTTCTGTCCATGCCTACTTCAACGCGGCAATCTGGATGGCGGGCCGGCTATGAAATGGGTCCGACGCTTGGCTCATTGGTGGAGTGCAGTCGTGTTTCTTTCGCCGCAAATGGTCAATGCCGATGCGCTGATAGCCGGCGCCAGTTCAGGACAATGGGAGGCAAGGATATTGACCTCGGCATCGGCCAGCAAACTGCAGTTGTCGCAATTGCTTCCCGGCGACTCAACCCGCTGGCGTTTGATGCTTGAAAATTCACTCTTCTTGCCGCCTGCGCTTGAGAAGGACTCGGGTGTGTTTCGATTGGCAGACCTCGCTATCGCCGGGGATCGTCTGAAAATTTCGATTCAGGATCGTCCAGCCACAACTCGGGCATACATGCAACGCGACTTTCATTTTGATTTGAGGAAACCGCAATTTCCACTGTCATTCTTTCGGACTGTTACCTACCGTGACAGGACAGCGGGGTGGCTTGAAGTTGATTTTGAAACTGGCAAGGCTCAACAGTGCAACGAAGTCCCATCAGTTAGCCTGACTGAATGTGTACCCCAATCCGTGAAGCTCCAAGATCAGTTTGTTGCGCCTTCCCTGACTGACATGGGCGACGCGTTCTCATATTCGGCACCCTTGATCCTGCGCATGGCCTACTGAGCGACTCGACGCCGCGCCAGGGGAATGGCCGAGTAAAAGTAAGAGTGAGCTGTTCTGCTGTTCAACTGGTAGAGCTAGAACTCCAATTGCCTTGTTTGGCTACCCCTGCAAACGCCCAACTTGCGCATGGCTTGCTCTAACCGCCGTTGCCGAACGGGTGCCGATCATGACTTTCTCAAGCTTGGGATTGAGCGGCAATTCCCAGGCCTCTTGTGTTCCGCCTTCCCAGAACACTTGCATGACGTCGTCGATGGCCCACGTTCCCCTATTCTTGGTGCCAACCTCGGTGACTGAGCCGGAAGGATAGACCGCGATATTAAACTCGTCGCAGGCGCCCGTGGATGGCGTCCAATCGAATTGGTAAGTCTTGGATATGCCTCCAGCGGCGACGCGCCACTTACCCGACAGGCGAACTGCATACAACTCACGCGTGATGTCTGAGTCGGTAAGCATGGGAAACCTGGCCCATAGGTCTGTGTACTGCAATGCCTCGGACCAGGCGGAGTACAGGTCAGAACCATAGGGGTACATTTTTCGGTAAGCCATCTTGTTCACTTCGCTCACAGCCGGGTTCGTATACGAATGTCCTGCGCAAGTGTGGCCATAAATCCATACGTTGCCACCCAATTTGCTCTGCAGGCGCGTAGTCAAGCCCTTTTCCTTGCCGGCCCAGCAGGCGTAGAGTGCGATGGTCGCGGTATCGGTGATCTTGGTTTTCAGTATGGTGGCAAACTCGTCCAGGTCTTGGTCCGAAATAATTCCGGCACTACCCAATTGACCGTGAGTACAGTCTGTGCTCGATTCCCAGCCATGACCAAAGTAGGCAAAGAGATCAAGACAACTTGGCGCAGCACCGACCGCTTCAAGAAAGTTCTTCTTCCCGCTCTTGCCGTTGTCAAAGACTTTATAGCTGCCACCATAAATCTTGGAAAACTTTTGCGCGCCCGGAATGAAGGCACCGGTTGCGTCGCCATCTTTTGTGTTAACGCCGGCAGCGACGGCGTAGGTTTGGTAACTCATGGTTGCTCCTTACAAATTTCTTCGCTCGATCGCCATCGATAAACGGGAAAACCATCTCGTTGTCCGCAGAGGGGCGTTGCCTGGTCGGTTTTCCTCAAATGCACTATCTGTGAGAGTGATTTCCAGTGTATGAGACCATTTGCTGTGCGTCAATTGGGCTTGGTGTCCAGTCACCACTTCGCGTTGCAACTGTTACATGTCTGCCCGAAGCAAAGCAACCAAATCGACATAACCTATCCCGGCACATACGATTCCCGGACGGCGCCCTTGAGGATTCATCGGGATGAGGAGATTTCGCTTGTTGCAAAAGCCTTCTATGAGGACGGAAATATGTTTGAATTTCTTGGCTTGGGCCGGGCCAGAAGAGCCAGAAAAAAGTATGACCAGCAGGAGATGATTCACTTCGCTTTGACCAGTGTCCTGTATCGTCACGGTATTGCGCCTAAATTGATCGGCTGTGAATTGGTGTCTTTGACCCAACCACGCGCGGGAGATGTGACACCAACGCAGTTGGTAGTGCTGAGCTGGAAAAAGGGATCAATGCGCTACGCGCCCGATCTTGAAAGCGAGCTGTTTGATGCGATTCAAATATTTGACCGCAGCGCTCGGCCAGCCGATTTTCTCTTTGTGTGGAAGTTTGCACCCGATGGTGGTGCTTCCAGTGGCAAATTGCAAGAGTCAAAGTTCTGGAACTCCATGCCCGATATGGAGAGCCCCACACCGGAGATGGCTGTTTCACAAAGCATCGAAGTGGCGGCAACTGCGGGGCCAGCAGTCAAATTTGATTTGCCGAAATCAGATCTCGATCGCGACGAACATGGCAGAGACTTTGGCTTTCCGGCGACCGTCATAGACAGCCGATGAATGGCAACTGCGGGCCTTGACCCACTCGCGCTGTGGCAACTCAGGAATGCGCCAATCCGTCAATCCGATCCAGGCGCACGATGATGCGGCCAAACTGTTGGCTGCGCAGTTCCACCCACTGACCAGGTTCGATACGCACCACGCCACCACCAATGGTCTGGCCATGCACATAAAGCGTGACACCCTTCTTGTCTTGTTGGGCCTGCGTCAATGCTTGTTCAATTCCTTTAAGGATGTCATCGGCCAGTGCCACGCCTGAGCTGACACAGATGAGCATGGCGACCATGCATTTTCTAAACAGTTTGCTTTTGTCGTTCACGGCAAGGGTCCTTTCAGAGTGCTTGATTGAGAGAATTCGATGATCGCACATGG
>CAIVLG010000224.1 GCA_903906695.1 uncultured beta proteobacterium
CTCGATACCCAGGTCGCGCTGATGCGTGCTTTGGGCGGTGGCTACCAGTCTGATCTGCCTGCTGCCTTGGCACAAAAGTAAGCCATCCATTTCTTATTTGGAACATCATGACTGCATCTGAAAATTCCATTCCCCAGCCGCGCGCAGCCGGCAATCCGGCACGCAAGAAGGCGCTGCTCGCACTGGCCAGCGTGGTCGTCGTTGCAGGCCTTGCCTGGGCCGCCTACGAATGGCTGGTGGCCAGCCACTATGAGTCGACCGACAATGCCTACGTGCAGGGCAATGTGATCCAGATCACGCCGCAGATCGGCGGCACCGTGATGGCGATCCTGGCCGACGACAACGATTACGTGAAGGCCGGTCAGCCGCTGGTCAAACTTGATCCGGCCGACGCCAGCGTGGCGCTGGAGCAGGCCAGAGCCGGTCTGGCGCAGGCGGTGCGACAGGTGCGCACCCTGTATGCCAACAACGGCACGCTAAGCGCTCAAATCGCGCTGCGCGAAACCGATGTGACCCGGGCGCAGACTGACATCACGCGTGCCAGCGACGACCTGAACCGGCGTCAGTCGCTGGCTCAAAACGGTGGCGTCTCCAAGGAAGAGCTGAATCACGCGCAGGCACAGCTCGACAGTGCGAAGAATGCGCTGGCTTCGGCATTGGCGGGTGTCGCGGCGGCCAAACAGCAACTGCTCAGCAATCAGGCCATGACCGACGGTACCGCGATCGACCAGCACCCCAGCGTGCTGGCTGCGGCGGCCAAAATGCGTGAGGCCTGGTTGGCGACGCAGCGCGCTGCCTTGCCGGCGCCGGTCGATGGTTTTGTGGCCAAGCGAACGGTACAACTGGGTCAGCGCGTCGCGGCCGGTACGCCTCTGATGTCCATCATTCCGTTGAATCAATTGTGGGTCGACGCCAATTTCAAGGAAGTCCAGTTGCGCAGCATCCGCATCGGTCAAAGTGTCAAATTGACAGCTGACCTGTATGGCAAGAAGGTTGAATACGACGGTGTGGTGGCGGGTCTGGGCATGGGCACCGGGGCCGCCTTTGCGCTGCTGCCGGCGCAAAACGCCACCGGCAACTGGATCAAGGTGGTGCAGCGCGTGCCGGTGCGTGTGACGCTGGACGCGGCGCAGGTCAGCAAGAACCCGCTGCGCGTAGGCCTGTCGATGGAAGCGACGATCGATGTCAGCAAGCAGGACGGCAAGATGCTGGCCGACGCTCCACGCACTGCGGCCCTGGTTGAGACCGCCGTTTACCAGTCGCTCGACAGCGGTGCCGCCGAGGAAGTGCGCAGAATCGTGGCGGCCAATATGGCCAGGCCTTGAGTCGAACGCCGCATGGCTGCCACACCGCAAGCGCGCCCACTGGCGCCGCTCCAAGGCTCGGCCCGCCTGTGGGGCACGCTGGCCCTCTCGCTGGCCACCTTCATGAACGTGCTGGATTCGTCGATTGCCAACGTGTCGCTGCCCGCGATTGCCGGTGACCTGGGTGTCAGCACCAATCAGGGCACCTGGGTCATCACCAGTTTCGGCGTTGCCAATGCGATTGCATTGCCGCTGACCGGCTGGTTGTCGCAACGCTTCGGCCAGGTACGTCTGTTCGTCACCAGCGTGCTGCTGTTTGTTCTGACCTCGTGGTTGTGCGGTCTGGCGCCCAACATGACGACGCTGATTGTCTTTCGTGCCATGCAGGGATTTGTGGCGGGCCCCATGATTCCGCTGTCGCAAGGATTGCTGTTGTCGAGTTACCCACCCGCGCTGGCCGGGCTGGCGATGGGCCTGTGGGCCATCACGACCCTGGTGGCGCCCGTGATGGGTCCGCTGCTGGGCGGCTGGATCACCGACAACGTCAGCTGGTCATGGATCTTCTACATCAACATACCCATCGGCCTGCTCTCGGCTTTCATGGTCTGGACGATTTACCACAAACGTGAGAGTGCCACGCACAAACTGCCCATCGACAGTGTCGGCCTGGGCTTGCTGGTGCTGTGGGTTGGCGCATTGCAGATCATGCTCGACAAGGGCAAGGAACTGGACTGGTTTCACTCACCGGAGGTGGTGACACTGGGCGTGGTAGCGCTGGTCGGATTCTGCTTCTTCATGGTCTGGGAATTGACCGAAGAGCATCCAGTGGTGGACCTGCGCCTGTTCACACGGCGCAATTTCTGGTCGGGCACGCTGGCGATCTCGGTGGGTTACGGCCTGTTCTTTGGCAATGTGGTGCTGTTGCCCCTGTGGCTGCAACAGTTCATGGGCTACCCATCGATCGATGCTGGCATGCTGCTGGCGCCGGTGGGACTGTTCGCCATCATCCTGTCGCCGATCGTCGGCAAGAACATCAGCCGGGTGGACCCGCGCCACCTTGCCAGCGTTGCCTTTATCGTGTTTGCGCTGGTGTTGTGGATGCGTTCCAATTTCAACACCCAGGCCGACTTTGACACCATCCTGATTCCCACTCTGATACAGGGCATTGGCATGTCGCTTTTCTTCATCCCGCTGTCGGTGATTCTGCTCTCAGGCATCGCGCCGCACAAGATTCCGGCGGCCTCCGGCCTGTCGAGTTTTGTGCGTATCGTGGCCGGCTCCTTTGGCACCTCGATCGCCACCACCATCTGGCAGGACCGTGCGGCCATGCACCATGCGCAACTGGCCGAGTCCATCAGCGCGGGCAACCAGACTGCCACGCAGGTGCTCTCTGGCATGGCGGGCGCCGGTCTCACACCCGAGCAGGCACTCTTCCAGGTCAACCGGCTGGTCGATCAGCAAGCCTATATGCTCGGTGTCAATGACGTGTTTTTCGCCTCGGCGCTGATCTACCTGCTGCTGATCCCGGTGGTCTGGCTGTCACGGCCCAAGCGCGCGGGTGCGGGTGGTGCGGCCGGTGCCGATGCCCATTGATGGTTGCTCATTAGTCAGCCGTAGCAAACCAAGCCGTATATTTGTCTTGGAACTCTTGATCGTAGACTTTCAATTCCTCGGACTCGGGGGTTACGCCATCCTCTTTGATGCGTTCAAAGCATGCCTCCTCAGCATCCTTAACTTGAGTTGGGGTTCTCTTCTGAGCGTGTGGGTCGTTGTCCCACATGATGCTTTGCTCCTCAGTCATTCGCATTGCTCCACTCTCCATCAGAGCCGACAACTCCGCATGAGCGCAAGAGTCGCTTTCAAGGTCTTGAACTGAAACAGACAAGACGCCGGACGGTGAGTCCGGTTCAAACCAGAATGACAGCTCATCTTCGCAATAGTCAAAGCGGAGATCGGTGGTCACGGTCTCGTCAAACGTGCTGATTTCTTCGGGGCTTAGATCCGTCCCATCGGCACGTGATATCCAGAACTGGTTGTAGCCGACACGTTCATAGCGATCCCACGGCGTTCCGTATAGATCGGCAAAGTCCAGTTGATCAAACGACGCGGGCATGGTGATCCGGGCGTATGCCTTGCCATGTATATCAAACGTCACCAAGTAGGGAGCATCGGCTACTCCCGTCGGAACGTACTGTTGCTGCGCCAGGAATTCGCCAACCGCCCTCCCATCCAGCATCAGATACGCAACGCAGGTTTGAACAAAAAGAATCGTACCTTCCAGCAAAAGACCTGGCTTGTTGGGAAGTTCCAATTTCTTGAGATGCATGCGAAGGACTTGATTCTTGTCTTTCTTTGCAGCAGCGCGGAAGGAGCGCGCCCAATCGCTGAGACTCTTTTCCATAAAGTCAGTGTCTTCCATGAATTGTCCCCAAGGTTGGAGTTTTTGCACGCATCGTCAGTGCCGATCAATCATGCGGTTCGGTTGCTTTTTGTTTATTCGCCGAATTAGTCTGTCGCGTCGCGACTGC
>CAIVLG010000225.1 GCA_903906695.1 uncultured beta proteobacterium
ATACCAGAAGCTCACCGGCTTGAAGGTATGACCCAGCACACGCGGATAGCAGTGCAGCCAGACTTCACCGGTCGCATCAAGAATGCCCTCACGCTGCAGCAATTCGTCCAGCCAGGCCATGACGCCGCCCGCTTCAGCCCTTCGGCCATCGCCATGGTCACTTTCCAAAAAGCTCATGGCAGCCGGACGATTAATGGCCCAGACAGCGTCGGCTTGTTTGCCCGACTGGCACAGGCTGCGCATCGGCAACATCAGAAAATAAGTGGGGTAGGCAAAGGCATGCAACAGCGGACGCAGACGCGTGTGACGGACCTGTCCGAAGCCAATCAAGGCAACCGGACTCATCGCAGCACCTCCTGTGTCAGACCCGAGTCGCTCAGCACTTGCGCGGCCGCAGCAACGCCGGCCTTGAGCCCATCTTCATGGAAGCCATAGCCCATCCAGGCGCCGCAGTAATAGCGCCCTTGCTGGCCTTGCAGCGCGGGCATGCGGCTTTGTGCTTTGATCGCCGCCAGATCGAACACTGGGTGTGCATAGTCGTACTCTCCCAGCACCTGCCGTGTTGCTATCTCCCGAAGCGGGTTGAGCGAAACCACTACCGGCTGTTGCCAGGGTAAGGGTTGCAAGCGGTTGATCAGGTAATGCAGACAGACGCGCTCACCGCCGTCACCACTGGCCGCAGCGCGCTCATAGTTCCATGCCGCCCAGGCCGCCTTGCGCTTTGGCAGCACCGAGCTATCGGTGTGCAGCACGGCACGGTTCGCCTGGTACTGGATTGCCGCCAGCGTTTCCTGCTCCTGGCGCGTCGGCCGGTCCAGCAGGGCCAGCGCCTGGTCGGAGTGGGTGGCGATGATGACTTTGTCAAACTCTTCGGCGCTAGCGTCCGTGACGATGCGCACTCTAGATGACCTGCCAGCGGTCGCCGCGATGCTCTCGATGCGGCGCACCGGCGTATTCAGCCGTTTGTCTGCAATGCTGGCGGTGATCTTCTCGACGTAGTGCTTGGCACCGCCTTGCACCGTCCACCACTGCGGGCGGTTGCTGATTTGCAAGAGGCCATGGTTGTGGCAGAAGCGAATCATGGTGGCCACCGGGAACTGCAGCATCTGGGCGGTCGGGCAGCTCCAGATGCAGGCCATCATGGGCAGAAAATACCACTCGCAGAACGCGGCGCTGAAGCGCTGCTCGCGTAGAAACTCACCCAGCGGCTGGTTAAGTGCTGCTTCGCTACCACTCTCGGCAATGCGGGTGCTGAGCTTGTTGAAGCGCAACAGGTCGCGCAGCATGCCCAGAAAACGCCTGTTGACCAGATTGCTGCGCTGGGCAAACAGCGTATTCAGGTTGGAGCCGCTCCACTCCAGCGGGAGGCGTCGGGATGGGTCGTGCGCTTGCACCGAAAAAGACATGTCGGACTTGGCGGTGGCAACACCCAATTCATCGAGCATCCGGATCAGCTGCGGATAGGTGCGCTCATTGAGCACCAGAAACCCGGTATCGACGCCGTGGCATATGATGCCTTGTGGCGTTGGCAGAGTGACGTCGACGGTATGGGTGTGGCCACCAAAATAGGGCCCCGCCTCATACAGGGTGATGTCGGCAGCACCGCTCAGCGCGCGCGACGCAGCCAGTCCCGAGATACCCGATCCAACGATGGCAACTTTTACCGGCAATGGCATTTTTTCAACTTTCGAAGACAAATTATACTAGTTGGTCACAATGTGACTATATGGTATTATATTGTCCTTGAAATTCTATTTGTGGCTACGAAAGACTGTATTCATATCATGGCTAATAGCAACGTCAAGATGTCGTTCCGGGAGCAAATGCTGCACGCGAGGGAGGAAGCCATCATCCGCACTGTCAATCGCCTGCTGGCCGAAAAGGGCTTTGAAGGGATGACGGTCGATGAAGTAGCCGCTGAAGTGGGCATCGCCAAGGCCAGCCTGTACAAGCACTTTCCCAGCAAGGAGGATCTGGCCGCTGCCGCCATGGTGTGGGTGATGCGGCGGGCCCAGGCGTTTCTGGCGACCTTACCTGACACTGGTGCCGCCATGGACAACTTGCGCGCCGTCGTGGCCTGGACCATGGGGCTGAAGCTGGCCGGCGAGATGCCGTCCTTACCCAGCCAGAACTCCAGTCTGCGTGCCACACTGATTGGCAACAAGGACTACATGGATGGGCTCATCGATGTCAGTGACCGACTGGGTGCGTGGATCGAATCGGCCCAGGCAGAAGGCGCTCTCAACCCGGCGCTACCCGCCATCGCGGTCCTCTACACCCTCTTCGCCCGCGCCTGCGATCCGGTGCTTGAGTTTCTCAAAATGAGCGCACTGCACACCGATGAAGAGATCATTGCGATGGTGCTGAGCAGCTGCTTTGACGGACTTCGCTCCCGCGCGTCCTGATGATGAACCGCCCTCTCGTCGCCGTGCTTCTGGCGGCATCGATTGCTCACAATGCCGGTGCTCAGCCTTCTTGCAACAGTGACGGTCAGCCCACACCAAGCGCCTTGGTCGAGCGCTTTCTCAGTGCCGACTGCGAGTCCTGCTGGAGCGCTCAGCGAGTTGTCAAAACCGATCCGCACGCAGTAACGCTTGACTGGATCGTGCCCAGCAGCCAAGGCGATGACGCTCCTCTGTCAGCAGCGGCGAGCCGTGACGCGCTGCAACGTCTTGAAAGTTTGGGGCTTGCAGCCCCTGCTGCTTCGGCGGCCCGGACCACCGAAGCGCTGGGCCAGTCAGGCTATCAGTTGCGAGTGGCCCAGGGGCCGAGTATTGGCGGTTACATCGGCGCGATTATTGAATTGAGAACCAGTGTCACTGTCCGACACGAGGCGCCGCTGCGCGCCTGGCTGCTGCTGGTGGAAACGGTCGCAGCGGGTTCCGAAGGCACTCCAGTGGAAAGAAATCTGGTCAGAAACATGCTCGTCGCCACATGGCGGGAATCCGACCAGCGAGCGGTAGGCGGCCAATCGGTTTTCAGTGAGCTGCGACCCATGAACATCCCGCAGGGCGCCTGGCCAGAGCGTCTGCGCGTCGTGGGATGGGTTGAAGACGGTTTTGGGCGCCTATTGAGCGCCGCTCGATCGGTCTGCAGCACGTCAATCGAATGACAAGGCGGTGGCGTCAGGCAGCCGATGTCACGCCAAGCGCGACACAACCGGCCTCGATCGTGATGCGACGATCGCAGCGCTTGGCAATGGCGTCGTCATGCGTGACCAGCAGCAGCGTAGTGCCCTGCTCGCGATTGAGATCGAACATCAGTTGCATGACTTTTTCGCCGGTGGCAAAGTCAAGACTGCCGGTCGGTTCATCGGCCAGCAACAGCGCTGGCTTGACGACAAAAGCGCGCGCCAGAGCGACGCGCTGCTGTTCGCCACCACTCAGAACCTTCGGGTAATGCACAAGACGTTCCGACAGTCCAACCCGCGCCAGCATCTCGCTGGCAGCCGGGCGCGCATCGCGCCGATCTGCCAGCTCAAGCGGCAACATCACGTTTTCCAGCGCCGTCAGATTGGCCAGCAACTGGAAGCTCTGAAATACAAATCCGACTTTTTGCGCACGCAGCGCAGCGCGTCCATCCTCGCTCACGGCAAACAGGTCCTGTCCGGCCAGCCGCACAGTGCCACGCGTCGGCGTATCGAGTCCGGCAATGATGGACAGCAAGGTGCTTTTGCCGGAACCGGAGGCACCGACAATGGCCACCGTCTCCTGCGCCTGCAGCGCGAAATCGATATCGCGCAAAATGTCGAGCGTTCCGGAGGAATCGGTCACCGACTTGAAAACATGCTCAACAGAAATAATTGAATCGGTCATGGGGCTTTCTTTGTATCGACGTCACTTTATCGCGGGCGCTCTATTGAGCGCTGTCAGAGGATTGTCCGAGGCCGCAGTACCGGCCACCCGGACCATTCTGGTACTGGGCGATTCGCTCAGTGCGGAGTATGGCCTGAAACGCGGAAGCGGCTGGGTCTCACTGCTGGAACAACGTCTGAATAGCGAAAAGATTTCTGCCAAGGTCGTCAATGCCAGCATCAGTGGCGACACCACTTCAGGTGGCCGCTCGCGTCTGGCTGCCCTGCTGACCCAACACCAGCCCAGCCACGTCATCATCGAACTCGGTGGCAACGACGCGCTGCGTGGCTTGCCGCTGGAGCTCACGCAAGAGAATCTGAATCAGATGACACAGGCAGCACAGAAGTCGGGTGCCAGGGTTTTGCTGCTCGGCATGCAAATGCCCCCCAACTATGGCAAGGACTACGGCGAACGCTTCGTTGCCATGTTTGCCAAGGTGGCGAAGAGCCATAAGGCGGCCCTCGTGCCATTTTTGCTCAAAGGTGTTGCCGATGCGCCCGACAGCCTGCAGCTGTTTCAGGCGGACCGCATCCATCCAACGGCCCAGGCGCACCCGGCGATACTGGACAATGTCTGGCCGGAACTGAAGAAACTGCTCTGATGAGTCTGACCACCCTACCCGCCCGAGAGCTGATCGGACGCCTGCACGAGTTTGACAGCGTGATCGATGCACGCAGTGAAAGCGAGTACGCGCTGGACCATCTGCCCGACGCGGTCAACTGGCCAACACTCAACGATGAAGAACGGCACAGCATCGGCACCCTGTACGTGCAGGTCAACCCCTTTGAAGCCAGAAAGCGGGGTGCAGCGATTGCAGCGCGCAATATTGCGGCGCACATCGAGCGCGAGCTGATTGCCAAAGCAAAGGACTGGAAGCCACTGGCCTACTGCTGGCGCGGTGGCCAGCGCAGCGGCGCCCTGTCATTGATCCTGTCACAGATCGGCTTTCGCGTCACCTTGCTCGAGGGCGGTTACAAGGCTTTTCGCGCCGAAGCGGTTCTGGACATCGCACGCCGGGTGAAGCAGCTGAATTGGCAGGTCGTCTGCGGCACGACCGGCTCCGGCAAGACCAGGTTGTTGCAGGCACTGGCAGTTCGAGGCGCGCAGGTCATCGATCTGGAGGGGCTGGCCAATCATCGCAGTTCGGTGCTTGGCGCCATTCCGGGTCTGGCACAGCCGAGCCAAAAGCGCTTTGAGACGCTGATCTGGCAAACGCTGCGCCAGTTTGACCCGGCTCAACCCGTCTTCATCGAGAGCGAAAGCAAAAAGGTGGGCAATGTGGCGCTGCCGCCATCGCTGGTCGACGCCATGCGCGCCGGTGCTTGTCTGAACCTAGTATTGCCCGATCACGAGCGGGTCGCGCTACTGATGGAAGACTACGATTTCTTTGTGCGCGACCCCGAGCTGTTCTGCCAGCGACTGCAGGTACTGACCGCCTTGCTTGGCAAGTCACTGGTGACCGACTGGCAGGCCTGCGTTCGTGCTGGCGAAATCGAGCCGGTGGTGCGTGAACTGCTGAATCGCCACTATGATCCGGTCTACCAGCGGTCGATGCGACAAAATTTCCAGCAGTTTGAAGATGCCAAAGTGCTTGCGCCAGGCAGCCGCTCGGGCGCCGCGATGGCGCTGCTGGCGCAACAACTGATCGAGGAGATACCATGAAGAAGACCGTCTATGTCATCGACACGTCGCTGCTGGCGCGGGTCGCCGCCCGCCGATGCCATCCACCGCTTGCTGACCGACAAGGTGGTGGCGGATCTTCAGGACCCCAGCGGCACCTACCCTGAGACCACCGGGGTTACTGAAACTCAGGACCGGCTTTATATCCAGAGCCCGCACGCCAAAGGCCTGGGTTGGCTGCCAAAGTAAGGCTCAAGCGGCTTGCTCCGAGGTGCCTGAGCTTGCTGCCGAAGGCCGATCCGTTGCATCGTCCGGACCGGCCGCGCCCTCGGCGCCTTCGCCGATTTTGCGTTCGGCTTTGTGCTTGAGCTTTTCCTCTTTTTTCTTCTTCTTGGCCAGTTCTTTCTGACGCTTTTCGTATCCGTAGTTGGGTGTAGCCAAAATATGCTTTCAAGTTGTTAGGGACACTTTACCATTTCACGAACTCACCCCTGTGCGCCGGGAAGAAATTTCACCGCTTCAAATTGTCCCTGACGCTACAGCTTGATCCTGATCCAGCCAGCGCACTGACCCGCGGTAGGCATGCCAGCTGGCATGCCCGAGCCAAGGGCCTGCGATCAGCAATCCAGCACCCCAGGGCATGATCGCCAACAGGACCAAGGTCGTGATCAGTGCACCCCAGGTGAGCATCACCCCGGTATTGCCGAAGACCACCTGCAAGCTGGTAATGGCAGCTGAAATGGCGTCGGTATCGCGATCCAAAATCATGGGAATGGACACCACAGCCACTGAAAAAACCAAGCCAGCAAACACACCGCCGACCAGCAAATAGACGAGCAGAAACTCCCAATTCTCGGGGTTGAAAATGGCCTGCATCACGCCCGTTGTGGAGGGCATGCCAGTGTTGAAGAATACGGCAAACACCACCAGCGACGCGCGGCCCCACAACAACTCAAGAACGATCAGCACCAGCACCAACATGCCCATACTGCCCCGATGTGAATTCCAGCAGATCAGGGAGGCGCCCAGGTTCGGCATCAGGCCCTTTTCGCGCCGCCGGCTGACCTCGTATAGACCCAGCGCCAGAAACGGCCCGACCAGCAAGCAACCTGATGCGATCGACATCGCGTACTCGGGCTTGCTGCGAAAGATGAGGCCCAGCACCAGCGCCATGAGCCAGAAGCAGACACCATAAAAAATGGCAATGGCCTTGCTCGCCATCAGATCACGCCCACCCAGCCAGAGCCAGTGAAATGGGTCACGCAGGCGTAACTTGGCAATTTCCTTTGACACCGGGTCGGCTGATGGCGGCGCGGTGGGATCGGATGACGAATTCATAGGCCCCACACTACAGCGGACAGCCCGCGTCGGCCATTCTGGAAAACACTGACTCAGGCGCTCAGAACCTGCAGCGCCTGTTGCAGGTCAGCCTGCAAATCGATCGCCGCTTCCAGGCCGACAGAAAAACGCACCAGCGTGCCTTGCCTCAAGTGGTCAGGCCATTTGCTGCGCATCGAAGCCAGATCGTAGGGCACGACCAGACTCATCGGTCCGCCCCAGCTGTACCCCAACTTGAACAGCCTGAGCTTGTTGCAAAAGGTGTCGACCTGAGCTTGACCGTAGCGCGCATGAAATATCACGCTGAACAGGCCGGCGGCAGTACCAATGCCGGAGCCACACAGAGCGCGCCAGTATGAATGCCCAGGTGAATCCGGCAGTGC
>CAIVLG010000226.1 GCA_903906695.1 uncultured beta proteobacterium
CTAACGCAGTCGCATCTCCGCCGCCCGGGCATGCGCCTGCAGGCCTTCACCGTGTGCCAGTACCGAGGCGATTTGCCCCAGCGTCTGCGCGCCGGCTTCGCTGACTTCAATCAGGCTGGAGCGCTTCTGGAAGTCATAGACGCCCAGCGGTGAACTAAAGCGCGCGGTACCGCTGGTGGGCAGCACATGGTTGGGGCCGGCACAGTAGTCGCCCAGCGATTCGCTGGTGTAGGCGCCCAAGAAAATGGCACCGGCGTGCTTGAGCCGTGGCTCCCAGCGGTGCGGCTCCCGACTGCTGACCTCCAGGTGCTCGGGCGCGATCCGGTTGCTGATGTCGCACGCCTCCTCCATGCTGCGCGTGAGAATCAGCGCACCGCGGTCACTGAGCGACTTGGCAATGATTCTGCGCCGCGGCATGGTCGGCAGCAGCCGGTTGATGGCCAACTGCACCTGCGCTATGTAGGCCGCATCCGGGCACAGCAAAATGCTTTGCGCCAGCTCATCGTGCTCGGCCTGGCTGAACAGGTCCATCGCCACCCAGTCGGGCGGCGTTGTGCCATCGGCCAGCACCAGAATCTCGCTCGGCCCGGCAATCATGTCGATGCCCACGCTGCCGAACACACGCTTCTTTGCGCTGGCCACATAGGCATTGCCGGGGCCAGTGATCTTGTCGACCTTGGGAACGGTGGCGGTGCCAAAAGCCAGCGCCGCCACTGCCTGCGCGCCACCCACGGTGAAGGCGCGGGTGACGCCGGCAACAAAGGCCGCCGCCAACACCAGCGCGTTCTTCTCGCCCTTGGGCGTGGGCACCACCATGATGATTTCAGCAACCCCAGCAACGTGGGCCGGGATGGCATTCATCAGCACGCTCGATGGATAGGCCGCCTTGCCACCGGGTACATAGATGCCGACACGGTCCAGCGGTGTCACCTTCTGCCCGAGCAAAGTGCCGTCTTCGTCGCGGTAGCTCCAGCTCTCGCCGCTGGCCTTCTTCTGCGCCTCGTGGTAGCTGCGCACCCGTTTGGTCGCCGCCTGCAATGCCTCGCGCTGGGCTGCGGGTATCGCCTCGAACGCTGCGCTGAGTTCGGCCTGTGTCAGCTCCAGGTCGGCCATTGACGCCGCATTGACACCGTCAAAGCGCGCGGTGTACTCCAGCACTGCCGCATCGCCGCGTTTCTGGACGTCGGCCAGAATGTCCGCCACGCGCAGCTCTATCGCGGCATCGGCATCGGCTGACCAGTGCAAGCGCGCCTTGAACTCTGCCTCAAAGGTGGCACTGGCGGTTGAGAGGCGGACGGGGCTTGCGCTCAATGTCATCTCGGTTTTTCGTGTGTTGGGCGCACTGGATCCCGGATCAGGTCCGGGATGACAAGGCAAGGACGGAGTTGGCAGAACTGGCAGCAGAAGTGGCAGCGGCAAAGGCATCGATGATCTTGCGAATTCGCGCTTGCTTCAATTTAAGCGCAGCCTGATTCACGATCAGACGTGAGCTGATGTCCATGATGTGCTCAACCTCGACCAACTGATTCGCCTTGAGCGTATTGCCGGTCGACACCAGGTCGACAATCGCGTCCGAAAGCCCGACCAAGGGTGCCAGTTCCATGCTGCCGTAGAGCTTGATCAAGTCGACGTGCACGCCCTTGGCGGCAAAGAATTCGCGCGCAATCGCCACGTACTTGGTGGCCACTTTCAGGCGCGAGCCCTGTTTCACCGCTGATGCGTAGTCGAAATCGGCGCGCACGGCAACGCTGATGCGGCACTTGGCAATCTGAAGGTCCAGCGGCTGGTACAAGCCCTCACTGCCATGCTCCAGCAGCGTGTCCTTGCCGGTGATGCCAAGGTCAGCACCACCGTATTGCACATAGGTCGGCACATCCGTGGCGCGCACCACCAGGACCCGAACATCATCCAAATTGGTGGCGAGAATCAGCTTGCGTGACTTGTCCGGGTCTTCCAGCACCTCGATGCCGGCCGCGCGCAGCAGTGGCAAAGTTTCCTCGAAGATTCTGCCCTTGGACAGCGCAAGCGTAATCATTGGGGCAGCGCCACCCATTCGGCCGGCGTATAGGCTTTGATCGACAGTGCATGGACCTCGTCCGTTTTCATTTTCTCCCCCAGTGTGGCGTACACCATCTGGTGCCGCTGAATGGCGCGCTTGCCTTCAAACGCAGGCGACACAATGGTGGTGAACCAATGGCGGCCATCTCCCTCCAGCGTGATGTGCTGGCACCGGAGGTTCGCGGCAATCAAGTCCTTAATCTCGTCTGCATTCATATCGTCAATCCAAAAAGTTAGAACTATCGCTAAACGCGAATTTTGTAGCCGATGCGCAGCAGCAGCAAAGCCACGCTGGCGATCAGGGCCAGCGCCACACCCACCACCGCCAGGCTCAACCAGGGTGAGACATCGCTGGCGCCAAAGAAGCCGTAACGAAAACCGTCGATCATGTAGAAGAACGGATTCAAATGGCTGACCTTCTGCCAGAACGGTGGCAATGAATGGATGGAGTAGAAAACGCCACTCAAGAAGGTCATGGGCATGACGACGAAATTCTGAAAGGCGGCCAGTTGATCGAACTTCTCTGCCCACAAGCCGGCGATCAGACCGAGCGTGCCCATCAATGCAGCGCCCAGCACGGCAAAGGACACGATCCACAGGGGAGCCACAAAACCGACGTCGGTAAACAAGGCAGAGACGGCAAAAACACCGAACCCGACAACCAGTCCGCGTATGACGGCGGCGCCCACATAGGCCACAAACCAGTTCACATAGGACAGCGGTGTCAGCATCAGAAAAACCAGATTGCCCATGACCTTGCTCATGATCAGTGACGACGAACTGTTGGCAAATGCGTTTTGCAGCAGACTCATCATCGCCAGCCCTGGCACCAGGAAAGCGCTGTAGCTGACGCGGTCATAGACCTTGACGTGTGCTTCAAGTGCGTGGCCAAAGATCAGCAGATACAGCATGGCTGTGAGCACCGGACCGGCAATCGTCTGGAACGCGACCTTCCAGAAGCGCAGCACTTCCTTGTGCAACAGGGTTTGCCAACCCGTCATGGTTTAGCCCCCATGCGTTTCTCGCTTTCGCTCACCCCGGGGCTGGTCGCTTCGCGTACTGCGCTGCCCCCCGAGGGGGCCTTCGCGCCTTGGGGCGGCCCGGCGTCGCTCAAGTCGCTATCCGTGGAATTCTTCATGACAGCCAGAAAGACATCCTCCAGATCCGCTTTGCGAATCTCCACATCCTGCGCCACCAGCCCGGCTTCGCGCACCGCTGCCAGGTAGCTCTCGATTTCCCGTGCATCATGCGCCGGAAACTGCACGATGCGCCCGGTGACGCGTGCCTGGTCGGCCAACGCCTTGGGCAACTCGGCGTCGATCTTGAAACGCAAGACATTGCTGGAGGCCGTCTTGAGCAGCTCGCTGGTATGGTCCAGCGCCACGATACGGCCGCTCTTGAGCATGGCGATGCGCCCACACAATGCCTCGGCCTCTTCCAGGTAGTGCGTCGTCAGCAAGACCGTATGGCCTTGCTTGTTGAGCTTGGCAATGAACTGCCAAAGCGTCTGGCGCAATTCGACGTCAACGCCTGCAGTGGGTTCGTCCAGCACAATCACGGGCGGCTTGTGCACCAGCGCCTGTGCCACCAGCACGCGACGCTTCATGCCGCCCGAGAGTTGCCGCATGTTGGCACCCGCCTTGTCGGCAAGGCCCAGGCTGTCCAGCAATTCGTCGATCCAGGCGTCGTTGTTCCTGACACCAAAGTAGCCGGACTGAAAACGCAGGGCTTCGCGCACGCAGAAAAAGGGATCAAACACCAGTTCCTGCGGCACTACACCCAGGCTGCGCCGGGCAGCGACGTAGTCGAGCACCACATCGTGACCCAGCACCGACGCCTTTCCGGAGGTGGCACGTGACAGGCCGGCCAGAATGCTGATCATGGTGGTCTTGCCGGCACCGTTGGGGCCGAGAAGGCCAAAGAATTCACCTTCTTCGATGTCCAGACTCACGCGCTCGAGTGCCAGGAAAGTGCTGCCTTTGGGTCCGCGCGGCGACGGGTAGGCTTTGGTGATCGACTGGAAAGAAATTGCGGACATCAAGCGGTCTATTCTGCCGTCAATAAATCAACAATGCCGTACAAAGTCGCCAGGTCACGCAAACGATCGGGAAGGCCGCGAATCGAAAGGCGCTTGCCCAGTGCCAGACTCTGGCGCCGGAATTCCAACAGAACCGCCAGAGCTGCAGAATCGAAACGGCTTAGTCCAGCGGCATCGACCACCACCTGAGGACCGCTCTGGGACTGCAAACCCTGCACTAGCATGCGCAGGCACTCGCTGGCCTGGGCATGGGTCACTTCATTTGGAAGTAGCAGCAAAGCCTCACCCCTTTTTGGCGTTCGCCTTGTTGCGCTCGGACAGCGACGCGATCAAGCCGTCCAGGCCTTTGGCGTTGATTTGCTGGGCAAAATCGCTTCGATAGGTTTCTACCAGCCACGCGCCGAGCACATTCAGGTTGTATATCTTCCAACCAGCGCCTTCGCCCGCGGTCTTTTCCAGCCTGTAATCGAGCTGAATGGCGTCACCCCGGCCTTTGACTTCGGTTCGGACGACAACCTCCTTATCGTCGGCCGCGGCACGCATCGGTCTGACAAAAATGGTTTGATCACTGACCTGCGTCAGTGCGCCAGCGTAGGTCCGCACGAGCAGTATCTTGAACTCTTCCTGCAAGCGCTTTTGCTGCTCGGGGCTGGCCTGACGCCAGGCCGGGCCGACCGCGGCCGCCGTCATCCGCTGAAAGTTGACGTTGGGCATGATCTTGGAATCGACCAGCGCAACAATTCGCGTCACATCGCCGGCCTGAATGGCCTTGTCGGCACGAATACTGTCAAGTACTTCAGAGGACAGGCGCTTGATCAACGCGTCTGCCGCCTCGTCGGCTGCGCTCGCCGGCGCCACCAGCAGACCGGACAGGCTCAGCGCAAGAATGGTCAACAGGCGCAACAAAAGTGTCTTCATGGATGGCTTTCTGATTTACGGGGATTCGGCCTTGTCGTCTTCCGGTGGGTTGCCATCGAAAATCACGCTGCGCCGACGCTGCAGGAAAGCTTCACGGATAAAGGTGTATTCATCGAGTGCCGCTTCCTCCAGCATGGTACTGGCCTTGAGCAGGTCGGACCGGCGGTCAACCAGTCTGAGCGCTGTGGCGGTGTTGCGCGTCGGAATATTCGACACCTGGAGCACCAGGTCGCCCTTCCAGTCAACCGGCAAGGCCAGGGTATCGCGCAGGGTCGACGAGCCCAGAAAAGGAAGCACCAGATAGGGACCGCTGCCAATTCCCCAGCGCCCCAGGGTATGACCAAAATCCTTGGTGTGTTTTTCAATGTCCATTTCCGTGGCAATATCAAAAATGCCACCCCAACCGAGAACCGTGTTGATACCGATACGCCGTAGCGTGTCGATGGCGGCCTCGCCCTTGAACTGCAGCGCGTTGTTTACCAACGACCAGACATCTTCGAGATTACCGAAAAAATTGCCGACGCCCTGACGCACCCGCACCGGCGCCACGTCCCGATAGGCGCTGGCAACTGGTTTGAAGACAGCTTCGTCGAGGGAGTTGTTGAAACGGTAGACGCCGCGATTCAATGGCTCCAGCGGATCGCGTGGATCGGCATTGGGGCCGCTGGCACAAGCCGTCAGCAGCATAGAAATCAGCAGCAAACCGAACGCCACGAGGCAAGCATGACCACGACTGGCCCCGTCATGAAAGGTATGACTCACGATCATTTCTTTCCTTTTGCCGCATCAGAGCCACTACCCTCTGCCGCCTTGCTGTAAAGAAACTGGCCAATCAAGCTTTCAAGCACCATCGCCGACTGCGTGCTGGTGATGGTATCGCCGGCAACAAGGGTCTTCTCATCGGCGCCGGGCTCCAGACCCAGGTATTGTTCACCGAGCAAACCGCTGGTCAGAATCTTAAGGGAACTGTCTTTGGGAAAGGTGTAGCGGCTCTCGATCGCCAGTGTCACGCGGGCCTGAAAGGATTTGTCATCAAAAACAATCTTTTCCACGCGCCCCACGACCACGCCGGCACTGCGCACCGCGGCCTTCGGCTTGAGTCCGCCAACGTTGTCAAACTTGGCATTGACGGTGTAGTCTTTTTGAAAACTCAGGGTCAACAAATTGGCCGATTGCAAAGCCAGGAACAGGATGGCTGCAGCGCCCACCAGCACGAAGAGCCCTACCCATACATCATTTTTTGAACGCTGCATCAAGATTCCTTAACAAGGTATTCAAATAGTAAACATCATGGCGGTCAAGATGAAATCCAGTCCCAGCACCGAAAGGGAAGATACGACCACTGTGCGGGTCGTCGCGCTGGCCACGCCTTCGGGTGTCGGCTGCGCTTCAAAGCCCTGTAACAAGGCGACAAAGGTGACTGTGAATCCAAACACAATGCTCTTGAGAACACCGTTGCCAAGGTCTTGCCAGACATCGACACCTTCCTGGATTTGACTCCAGAACGAACCGCCATCGACGCCAATCATAAGCACGCCAACGATCCAGCCACCAATAATGCCCATGGCACTGAAGACCGCGGCCAGCAAAGGCATGGTGATGACACCCGCCCAGAACCGCGGCGCCAGAATCCGCTGCACCGGATCGACCGCCATCATCTCCATCACACTGATTTGCTCGCCGGCCTTCATCAAGCCGATTTCTGCGGTCAGCGACGTGCCGGCGCGACCCGCAAACAACAGCGCGGTTACGACCGGCCCCAACTCCCGCACCAACGTCAGCGTCACCAGCAGGCCCAGCGCTGAGGAAGAACCATAGCGCTGCAACGTGTAGTAACCCTGCAGCCCAAAAACAAACCCGACGAACAGGCCGGACACCGCAATGATGGCCAGGGAGTAGTTGCCCAAAAAGTGAATCTGGTCACGCACCAAAGCGAAACGCTTGAGGCTCGCGCCCAGCGTGGTCAGCAGGCGCATGAAAAGGCGGGCGCCATGCCCAAGGTCAGCCAGTTGGCTTCGAACCGAGAAGCCAATGTCGCCCGGTTTGTACCAACTCACGGCGCTACTCCCAAGCCGAAATCCTGCTCGATCGAAGGACCCGGGTAGTGAAAACGAACCGGACCGTCAACCTCGGCGTTGACATATTGGTGGACCAATGAATCGGTGCTTTGGCGCACCTGCTCGGGCGTGCCCTGAGTTGCAACTTTGCCATTGGCCAGAATGATCACGTGGTCGGCAATGGCCAGCGTTTGCTCCAGTTCGTGCGAGACAAAGATGCTGGTCAGGCCCATGGAATCGTTGAGCTGACGAATCAGGCGTGCCGCAATGCCCAGTGAAATCGGATCAAGACCCGAAAACGGCTCGTCATACATCACCAGTTCGGGGTCCAGCGCAATCGCGCGAGCCAGCGCAACGCGTCGGGCCATGCCGCCCGAGACCTCGCTCGGCATCATGTCTCGCGAGCCACGCAAGCCGACAGCATTGAGCTTCATCAAAACAATATCCCGAATCAGGGCTTCCGACAAATCAGTGTGTTCGCGCAGTGGAAAAGCCACATTCTCATACACCGACAGGTCGGCGAACAGGGCGCCAAACTGGAACAGCATACCCATGCGACCGCGCGCCGCATAAAGTTGCGCCTGATCCATCATGGTCACGTCCTGCCCATCAAACAGCACCTCGCCGGACCGGCCTCGGTTCTGGCCACCAATCAAACGCAAGACAGTTGTCTTGCCACCACCGGAAGCCCCCATCAGGGCGGTCACCTTGCCGCGCGGCACCGACAATGAGACATCGTCCAGAACCGCACGCTCACCATAGCCAAAAGTCAGGTGGCGAAATTCAATCAAAGAAACAAGGGATTCAGGCATGAAGAAATAAGAAGGCCGGGCATTCCCGGCCCCTGAATCATACGGGATTACACCTATCAGCGTGGCAGGATGCTGGCTCCCATCAGAAACTCATCGATTGCACGCGCTGCCTGGCGACCTTCGCGGATCGCCCACACGACGAGACTCTGACCGCGGCGCATGTCACCGGCAGCAAAAACCTTGGCGACACTGGTGGCATAGCCGCCGATGCAATCGGTACTCGCCTTGGCATTACCACGCGAGTCTTTTTCGATGCCAAAAGCGTCGAGCACGGACGCCAGCGGGTTGACAAAACCCATCGCCAGCAAAACCAGATCGGCCTTGATGACCTGCTCGCTGTCGGCGAGTTCCAGCATCTTTCCGTCCTGCCATTCGACGCGCACCGTCCGGATGCCGCTCAGCTTGCCTTTTTCACCGATGAATTCCTTGGTCGAGATGGCAAATTCTCGACTACACCCCTCCTCATGACTGGAACTGGTGCGCAACTTCAGCGGCCAGTAGGGCCAGGTCATGCCTCGATTCTCTTCCAGCGGTGGCTGCGGCATTACTTCGAATTGGGTCACACTGGCCGCGCCCTGACGCCGACTGGTCCCAACACAATCCGAACCGGTATCGCCGCCACCGATCACCACGACATGCTTGCCGTCGGCCCGGATCTGGTTGATGCCGGCGGGCTTGAGCTTGTCCCCGGCGTTGACCCTGTTTTGCTGGGGCAGGAATTCCATCGCGAAATGAACACCGCCGAGTTCGCGCCCAGGAACCGGCAGGTCACGCGACTGCTCGGCACCGCCAGCCAGCAGCACCGCATCAAAATCACTTTGCAGTTGTTCCGCCGCAATGGTTTCGCGCGACCAGTTGGTGACGCGCGAGCCAGCACCCGAATTCGGCATCTGGCCCACCAGCACGCCGGTGCGAATCGTGACGCCTTCTGCCTGCAACTGCAGCGCCCGCCGGTCGATGTGTAATTTGTCGAGCTTGAAATCCGGAATGCCGTAACGCAGCAAGCCGCCAATGCGGTCATTCTTTTCAAACAATGTCACCTCATGGCCGGCACGCGCCAGTTGCTGCGCGGCCGCCATGCCGGCCGGGCCGGAACCGATGACGGCGACTTTCTTCCCGGTTTTGAGCTTTGGCGGTTGCGGCTGCACCCAGCCCTCGGCCCAGGCGCGATCGATGATGGCGTGTTCAATCGATTTGATACCAACCGCGTCGTCATTGACATTGAGCGTGCAAGCGGCCTCGCACGGCGCCGGACAGATGCGGCCAGTGAACTCTGGGAAGTTGTTGGTGCTGTGCAGCACGTCGGCCGCGTTCTTCCAGTCGCCGCGATAGACCAAGTCGTTGAAGTCCGGAATGATGTTATTAACCGGGCAGCCGTTGTTGCAGAACGGCGTTCCGCAATCCATACAGCGCGCAGCCTGTGTCTTGGCCTGCGATTCATCAAGGCCAAGAACAAACTCTTTGTAATTTTTCAAGCGCTCGGTTACCGGCCTGTAGCCTTCCTCAAGACGCTCGAACTCCATGAAGCCAGTGACTTTTCCCATTCTTTACTCCTTTGCGGGACAGATCGTTAGCTCTGTCCCCAACATTTCAACTTGCGTCTTTCTTCGCCTGGATCTCGGCCAATGCCCGTTTGTATTCGTTTGGGAATACCTTGACAAATTTCAGCCTTGACTGTTCCCAGTTATCGAGCAGTTCCCGCGCCCGCCTGCTGCCGGTCCAGCGGTTGTGATCCCCCAGCAATTTCACCAGTTGCACTTCGTCGCACTGTCCTCGATGCCAGAGGCCTTGGTCCACGCTGCTTTCCTGTTCTGCCGTCGGCAACACTTTTTCGAGCGACACCATGGACGTGTTGCAACGTTTGGCGAACTGGCCGTCCTCGTCATAGACATAGGCGATACCGCCGCTCATGCCGGCGGCAAAGTTGCGTCCGGTACGCCCGAGCACCAGCACCGTGCCGCCGGTCATGTATTCGCAACCATGGTCACCGGTGCCTTCGATGACCGCTGTAGCGCCCGACAGACGAACGGCAAAACGCTCGCCACCGACGCCGCTGAAAAATGCTTCTCCGCTGGTGGCGCCATACATCACCGTGTTGCCCACGATCGTGTTGCGGACGGCATCGCCGCGAAAGTCGATGCTGGGACGTACCACAACACGACCGCCTGAGAGGCCTTTGCCGGTGTAGTCGTTGGCATCGCCAATCAGGTACAGGGTAATGCCGCGCGCCAGGAACGCACCAAAAGACTGACCGCCGGTGCCTTCGAGTTGAATATGGATCGAGTTGTCTGGCAAGCCCTCGGGATGAACGCGAGTGACGGCCCCCGACAGCATCGCTCCCACAGAGCGATTGACATTACGGGCGATCTCGATGAATTGAACTTTTTCACCCTGGTCGATAGCGGGACGTGACTTTGCAATCAGCACGTTGTCAAGTGAACGCTCCAGGCCATGCTCCTGATTCTCGGTCTGGTAACGCGGCACGTCCGCTGGTACATTGGCCTGGGCAAAGAGTCGGCTGAAATCGAGGCCCTTGGCCTTCCAGTGCGCGATGCCTTTGCGGATGTCAAGCAAATCGGTTCGGCCAATCAAGTCATCAAATTTCCGAATGCCGAGTTGCGCCATGATGGCGCGCACCTCTTCGGCGATGAAGAAGAAGTAGTTCACCACATGCTCGGGCTTGCCAGAGAACTTACGGCGTAACACCGGGTCCTGGGTCGCAACGCCAACCGGACAGGTATTGAGGTGACACTTGCGCATCATGATGCAGCCCTCAACGACCAGGGGCGCTGTGGCAAAGCCGAATTCGTCAGCACCCAGCAGTGCAGCAATCACGACATCGCGCCCGGTCTTCATCTGACCATCCGCTTGAACCCGAATGCGACTGCGCAAGCGGTTCAAGACCAGTGTCTGTTGCGTCTCGGCCAGACCAATTTCCCAGGGGCTGCCGGCGTGCTTGATCGACGACCAGGGCGAGGCTCCGGTGCCGCCATCGTGGCCCGCAATCACCACATGGTCACTCTTGCACTTGGCAACACCGGCGGCGATCGTGCCAACCCCGATTTCGCTGACCAGCTTGACACTGATGCTGGCGTGTGGTGCCACATTTTTCAGGTCGTGAATCAGCTGTGCAAGGTCTTCGATCGAGTAGATGTCGTGGTGCGGCGGTGGCGAAATCAGGCCGACGCCCGGCACCGAGTAACGCAGTTTTCCGATGTACTCCGACACCTTGCCGCCAGGGAGTTGACCACCCTCACCAGGTTTGGCCCCTTGTGCCATCTTGATCTGGATCTGGTCAGCACTGGAGAGGTACTCGGCGGTGACACCAAAACGGCCGGACGCGACTTGCTTGATGCGTGAACGCAGACTGTCGCCGTCCTGCAAGGGCAAATCGACTTCGACCACGTCGTCCCCGATCACGCTCTTCAGCGAATCCCCCGCCTTGACCGGAATTCCCTTGAGTTCGTTGCGGTAACGCGCCGGGTCTTCACCGCCCTCGCCGGTATTACTCTTGCCGCCGATGCGGTTCATGGCGACCGCCAGTGTGGCATGCGCCTCTGTGCTGATGGAGCCCAGCGACATGGCGCCGCTGGCAAAACGCCTGACAATTTGCTTGGCCGACTCGACCTCGTCCAGCGAAATCGCACGGGTCGGATCGAGTTTGAACTCAAACAGGCCGCGCAGGGTCATGTGGCGACGACTCTGGTCGTTGATCAGTTGCGCATATTCTTTGTAAGTGTTCCAGTTGTTGGCACGTGTGCTGTGCTGCAGCTTGGCGATGGCATCGGGGGTCCACATGTGCTCTTCGCCGCGTGCGCGCCAGGCGTAGTCACCACCGGAGTCAAGCTGACTGGCCAGCACCGGATCGTCGCTGAACGCGACTCTGTGCATGCGAATGGCTTCTTCCGCAATTTCAAAAACGCCGATGCCGCCCACCTTGCTCGGGGTGCCGGCGAAATATTTGCCGACGGTCTCGGCAGACAGGCCGATCGCCTCGAACAGCTGCGCACCGCAATAGCTCATGTAGGTCGAAACGCCCATCTTGGACATGATTTTCGACAGCCCCTTGCCAACCGCCTTGATGTAGTTGTAGATCGCCTTCTCGGCGCTCAGGTCGCCGCTCAGTTCGCCGTGGATGCTGCACAGTGTTTCCAGCGCCAGATAAGGATGAACGGCCTCCGCGCCATAACCTGCGAGCACGCCAAAATGATGTACTTCGCGCGCCGTGCCGGTTTCTACAACGAGGCCGGCGATGGTTCGAAGTCCTTCCCGCACCAGGTGCTGGTGGATGGCTGACAAGGCCAGCAAGGCCGGGATCGCGACCTGCGACGCACTGATGGCGCGGTCGCTGATGATCAATATATTCTTGCCCCCCTTGATGGCATCGACTGCTTCGGCGCACAAAGAGGCCAGCTTCGCCTCGACTCCCTCATGACCCCAGGCCAGCGGATAGGTGATGTCGAGCGTGTAGCTGCGAAACTTGCCTTGCGTATGCTTCTCAATGTCGCGCAGCTTGGCCATATCGGAAAAGTCGAGCACCGGTTGCGCCACCTCGATGCGCATCGGCGGATTGACCTGGTTGATGTCCAATAAGTTGGGTTTCGGGCCGATGAAGGAAACCAGCGACATCACGATCGCTTCGCGAATCGGGTCGATCGGCGGATTTGTCACCTGCGCAAACAACTGCTTGAAGTAGTTGTAAAGCGGCTTGTTTTTATCGCTGAGCACTGCCAGTGGACTGTCGTTGCCCATCGAGCCGATGGCTTCTTCGCCGTTGCTTGCCATGGGCATGATCAGGAACTTGATGTCTTCCTGTGTGAAACCAAAGGCTTGCTGGCGGTCCAGCAGGCTTGAGGTTGAAATGGGGGTCGGATCCGGCGCTGATTTTTTCCCTGTCATTGCGGGCTCGACCCGCAATCCATGGACTCGCGACATGGATGCCGGATCGAGTCCGGCAAGACAAGCGGCCGTCGGCGTGGGTGTCGGTGTCGAATCCACTCCCATTTCGACCGCAACATCATCAAGCTTGATGCGCAGGTTCTCGATCCACTGCTTGTAAGGCTTGGCATTGGCGAGACTGGCTTTGAGTTCTTCGTCGTCGACCATGCGTCCCTGTTCCAGGTCGATCAGGAACATCTTGCCTGGCTGTAGTCGCCATTTGCGCACTATCTTGTTCTCGGGCACCGGCAGCACCCCCGACTCGGACGCCATGATGACCAGATCATCATCGGTGATGCAGTAGCGCGAGGGGCGCAGGCCGTTGCGGTCCAATGTGGCGCCAATCTGGCGGCCATCGGTGAAGACAATCGAGGCTGGACCATCCCAGGGCTCCAGCATGGCGGCGTGGTACTCATAGAAGGCCTTGCGGCGTTCATCCATCGTGCTGTGCTGCTCCCAGGGTTCGGGAATCATCATCATCACCGCCTGGCTGATCGGGTAGCCCGCCATGGTCAGCAGTTCCAGGCAGTTGTCGAAGGTGGCAGTGTCGGACTGACCCGGAAAGGTGATCGGGTAGAGCTTTTTCAGATCAGCGCCCAGCACCGGTGACGACATGACGCCTTCACGCGCCTTCATCCAGTTGAAATTGCCCTTGACGGTGTTGATCTCGCCGTTGTGCGCCACGTAGCGGTAAGGATGGGCCAGCGGCCACTCGGGAAAAGTATTGGTAGAAAAACGCTGATGCACCAGACCCAGGGCCGAAATGCAGCGCTGGTCCTCCAGGTCACGATAGTAGGTGCCCACTTGATCAGCCAGCAGCAAGCCCTTGTAGATGACAGTCCGGCTGGACATACTGGGCACGTAGTATTCCTTGCTGTGCTTGAGCTTGAGCGCCTGGATGTTGGCGCTGGCGGTCTTGCGGATCACATACAACTTGCGTTCGAGCGCGTCCTGCACGATCACATCGTCGCCGCGGCCGATGAACACCTGGCGCAAAACCGGTTCCTTCTTGCGCACCGTGGGCGACATCGGCATCTCTTTATTGACCGGCACGTCGCGCCAGCCTAGCAGGACCTGGCGTTCGGCCTTGATGGCGCGCTCCATTTCTTGCTCGCAAGCCTGCCGAGAGGCGTGCTCCTTGGGCAGGAAGATCATGCCAACGCCATACTCACCCGGCGGCGGCAAGGACACGCCCTGCGCCGCCATCTCTTCACGATAAAGCGCATCGGGCAACTGAATCAGGATGCCGGCGCCGTCCCCCATCAGCTTGTCGGCACCCACCGCACCGCGGTGATCAAGGTTCTCCAGAATCTTGAGCGCGTTCTTGACAATCTCGTGCGACTTCTTGCCCTTGATGTGCGCCACAAAACCAACACCACAAGCATCATGCTCATGGTCAGAAGAATACAAACCGTGTTCCTGGAGATGCGAAATCTCGGCAGCCGTCGTCATGGCATGCTCCTAAAAATATCAGAGCTGGCGAGAATACCGCAATGCAACAAAAGTGCCAAGTCAAATAATTGGGGTCAGATTCCAATTATTTCTTGAATATATTCATCAACAATTAATTAGGGACATATTAAATTCGGCTTTGATGAAACCAAGTGACGAAGTCCAACCGTCGGCTATCACACCTTCTTCACAGAAACCGGCCGACCGGCCGCGCTCTTGGCAACCCGGCGCGCAGTTCGCCTTTGCAGATCGGCAACAAAATCTGGTTCACCCAAAGCCCAACCACTCAAAGCTGAGTCTGTCAGCGCTACCCGCTGCCCAGTGCTGATACCGGACTGCACCAACTCGGCGTAGGCTGCTTCGCGGGCAAAAGGCGTGTTTCCAAGTTCCCACACCAAAGTATGCGGCGTGATGAACTTGTCGGTCCGTTGCCCCGTGTAGTGAGCGAAACTGGACCACGGATATTCAGCTGCCTGGACCACCAAATGGGCGCGAACCGGATTGAGGTCAATGTAGGCCATACAGGCAAGCAAATAACGCTCACTCTGAATCAAAGTCGACTTGTAGCGCCCCTCCCACAAAGTTCCGCTTCGCTTTTGAGCAGCATTGAAGTAGCGCACGTAACTTCTGCCGACTGCCTGCATCAACAGCGGCAAGCCATCGCTTGATTGGGGCGTGACCAACAGATGAAAGTGGTTGCTCATCAACACATAGGCGTGAATCGCGACCTCAAATTTACTGGCGTTCTCGGCCAGCAGGTCGAGCAGTTTCAGGTAATCCCCTTTTGAGATAAAGATGGCCTGCCGATTGTTGCCACGCTGGATGACGTGATGCGGATAGCCGGGTAATGTGAGTCGGGGAAGACGGGCCATGACAAATAATTGGAGTCTGACCCCGATTATTTTAACTGGAATCGGCTGCAGAGCAATTCAGCCAGCCCGAATTCCTCCAGTAAGGCTTGCAGTCGCTGGGCCGCGCTTCGCTTTTTCTGGCCGGTGTAGCGGGCAATGATGAGTTCATTCTTCATGCTGTGCTCCCAGCCGACCAATTCGGTCACGCTCACCTGATAGCCCGACGCTTCCAGATACAGGCAGCGCAGCACATTGGTTAGCTGACTACCAATCTCGCGCGTGTGCAAGGGGTGGCGCCACAACTCGGCCAGCGGCGTGCGCGACAGGGACAATGCCTTGTGCTGAGTCAGACAGCGCGCCAGTTCAGCCTGGCAGCAGGGCACCAGCACCATGGACCTGGCGTGCTTTTGCAGACCAAATGCAATCGCATCATCGGTGGCGGTATCGCAGGCGTGCAGTGCCGTCACGACGTCGATCCGATCGGGAAGTTGCTCAGATTGCGCCGATTCGGCGACGCTCAGGTTCAGGAACGACATACGATCAAAGCCAAGTCTGGCCGCCAGCGCGCGTGATTTTTCAACCAGCTCGGTGCGCGTCTCGACACCATAGATATGACCTGAGGATTGCGCTTTGAAAAAAAGGTCGTAAATGATGAAACCCAGGTAAGACTTGCCGGCACCGTGGTCGGCCAGCGTGATGCCGCCATCGTGCGCAGGAAGTTCCAGCAACAACTTCTCGATGAATTGGAAAAGGTGGTAGACCTGCTTGAGCTTGCGGCGCGAGTCCTGATTGAGCTTGCCATCACGGGTCAGAATATGCAGTTCCTTGAGCAGTTCGACGGACTGTCCCGCCCGGATTTCAGACTCTTCGACGCCGGAGACGGATCGCTCTGGCACTTCTTTGGTCACTCGCGATCGAGTCCTCATCTTGCGGCCCTGCCTAGACGAAGCATGCCGACTCACCGACCAGCAGTTTCAAGCCCCGCAAACGCTCATGCTCGCGGCCGGCGAAGCGATCGGTCATGCCCGCAATGTAATCCGCAACGACACGCTCCGCGCTGGTCGCCTCAGAGCGTTCCTCAATTCCGCGCTGCATCTGCTGCGGGTGAGCCAGATAAGCATCAAACAGGGAACGCACCATGAGTTTCGCCTGTCCCGTCGTCTGCAACACCCTGGGGTGACGATACAAGTGGTGCAAGAGAAATGTTTTTAACGCCTGTGACCTTTGCTGCATGTCCGAACCAAACTGCAGCAAAGGCGGCATCCGGCGGACCTCGTCGACGCTCTGCGGCGCGGCCCTTTGCAGCGCCGTGCTGCTGGCCTCGATCACATCGTAAACCTGAGCGCTGAGCATGCGACGAATGGTCTCGTAAAGGAGTCGCCGACCCTGCGGCGGCCCCCGCAAGCCGGGGTACTCGGCCACAGCTTCGCGCCTGAAATCGTCGAACAAGGCGACCTCAGCCAATTGGTCGATAGTAATCAGACCCGAGCGCACGCCGTCGTCGATGTCATGCGCGTTGTAGGCGATCTCGTCGGCCAGATTGCAGAGTTGCGCTTCCAGACTCGCTTGCCCCTGGCTCAAGAAACGGCTGGCGACGCCGCCCGGTTCGCTGCGCTCGAGTTGCTCGGCGTTGGCGCGCGAGCAATGCTTGAGAATGCCTTCGCGCGTCTCGAAGCTCAGGTTCAGGCCGTCGAACTGCGGGTAGCGTTCTTCGAGCTGATCGACAACGCGAAGGCTTTGCAGGTTGTGCTCGAAGCCGCCGAACTCCGCCATGCATTCGTTGAGCGCGTCCTGCCCGGCATGACCAAACGGCGTGTGCCCGAGATCGTGCGCCAGGGCGATTGCTTCGACCAGGTCTTCGTTGAGTGCCAGCGAGCGCGCGATCGAGCGCCCGAGCTGCGCCACCTCCAGGGAATGCGTCAGGCGCGTGCGGAACAGGTCGCCCTCATGGTTCAGAAAGACCTGCGTCTTGTAAACCAGCCGACGAAACGCGCTGCTGTGGACAATCCGGTCCCGGTCACGCTGGTACTCGGTGCGCGTCGGCGCCGGCGCCTGGGCAAAACGGCGGCCGCGCGAGCGCGCAGGATCACAGGCGAATGCAGCTAGCATCGATGACTTCGCGCACAAGCGCGTCGGGTGCGCCGCGCACCGCAGCACTGGCCGGGCCGTCGATCACAACGAACCTGATTTCACCACCCTGCGCCTTCTTGTCCAGTCGCATGAGTTCAAGGTAGCGACCGGCGTTGTCATCCTGTGTCAGGCGCGGCGCCGTCACCGGCAAACCCGCCTTTTCAATCAAGTTGGTCAGTCGTCGGACTGCGACCAAATCCACCAGGCCCAGGCGGAATGACAACTCAGCTGCCATGACCATGCCGCAGCCCACAGCCTCGCCATGCAACCACTGACCATAGCCAAGGCCCGCCTCTATGGCGTGACCAAAGGTGTGACCAAAGTTCAGGATGGCTCGCATACCCGATTCACGTTCGTCTTGCGACACCACCCAGGCCTTTATTTCACAGCTGCGCCGAACCGCGTAGGCCAGCGCCGCCGGATCGCGCGCCAACAGGTCGTCGATGTTATTCTCGATCCAGCCCAGAAAGTCGAGATCGGCAATCGGCCCGTATTTAATGACTTCGGCAAGTCCGGCACTCAGCTCACGCGCCGGCAAAGTCTTGAGCGTAGCGAGGTCACACACTACCTTAAGAGGTTGGTAAAACGCGCCGACCATGTTTTTGCCCAGCGGATGGTTGATACCGGTCTTGCCGCCGACGGATGAATCAACCTGTGCCAACAAAGTGGTCGGCACCTGGACAAAGGGTATGCCCCGCATGTAGCTGGCCGCCGCGAAACCGGTCATATCACCGACCACACCCCCGCCCAGTGCAAAGAGGATGGACTTGCGATCACAGCCATTCTCCAGCAGCGCATCAAAAATCAGGTTAAGCGTCTGCCAGTTCTTGAATTCCTCGCCATCCGGTAGCGTCACCAGATGCACAACCCGGAACTTGCCGAGCAAGGAGTTCCTCAATTGCTCTGCATAAAGCGGGGCCACCGTCGTGTTGCTGACAATGACCGCCGTAGTTGCCGCCGGAAGGGTTGCAAACGAGTCCGTACTCTGAAGCAAGCCTGCGCCAATCCATATTGGGTA
>CAIVLG010000227.1 GCA_903906695.1 uncultured beta proteobacterium
ATGCAGGCCAAGGAGGGCGCGCGCGACCGTCGACTTGCCCGCGCCGTTAGGCCCGCAAAGCGCCGTGCAGGAGCCGGCACGGAGATTGAGCGACAGGCGATCGAGCACGCGCCGGCCCGCGACTTCTACTGTCACGCCGTCCATTTGCACTGCGCCCGAGAAAGCAATCTGCGCGCCGCCGATCCATGCCTTCTCTTCGGCCAGGTCCAGCACTTCAAAGATTCGCCGCACCGAAGCCAGGCCTTCCGCCAATTGCGGCATCTGCGCGGCCAGCCCCCCGGTCTGCTGGCGAATGAGCAACAGCACCATCAGGATCGTCATGACGCCCGGCAGGTCTAGGCTGCCTCGCGCGTCGAGCAGCACCATGCCGCAAAGAATCACAAACAACGTAAGAGTTGCGACGACCTGGTGCAACTCGGACAGGCCCGCGGCACGCCACACCATGTTGCGGCTCGCCGAATCCAGGTTCGCACTGTCCTCGCGGCGTTGCGCGGTCTCGTGGTGCACGGCGGCGGCGGTCCGTGCCAACTCGGCACGCTCGATGGACAAGAGCGTTCCGCTGCTAAAACGCTCCAGCGCTTGACGAAAGAGCGCTACGTCCTGGTGGCGCGTATCGGACCCGATCCGAGCAGCGAGCAGCGGCAGTGACGCGGCAAGCACAGCAAGCACGGTCGCGGCTGGCGAAATCCAGGCCATCACGGCTGCAAGAACCAGCAACGTGGCGAATGCCGGTAAGATGACACCCAGCAGCCCATTCAGGTAGCAATCGATGCGCTCGGTGTCATGCACGATGACAGTGTGCAGGCGCATTCGGCCAAGTGATGCGATGTCAGTGATGGGGATGCTGTGCAGTTTCCCGTTCAATTCATCACGCAGGCGCGCAACTACCCCCTTGGTGAGGCCCAGAATCGTGCGCCGTGCCTTCAGGCCGACGGCGCTGCCGGTCAGAATGCAGGCAAGGCAGGCCGCTGCGTCCATCCATGGTGGGCTGACTCCCGCGCCACTTGCGGCTGTAACAAGCCTCTGAAGGAAGACTGCCGATGCACCAACCAGGCCGGCGCGCGCGAGGTTGGCGAGCAAGGCCGCGGCAATCCGCATGCGGTGGCCTTTGAAGTAGCCGGCCAAGCGTCGCCATCCGCCCACGCGCGCAATTGTGTGCATGCGCCTGCCGCTAGTGTCCTGTCCCGCTTCTGGGTGAGAAAAGTTGATGCAGCTTCTCCAGGATTGAATCGAGAGGATGGTTCGTTAAAACGTCCATGTTCGCCATCTCGGCGAGGTCAAGCTCGGCCAGAGCCGTCAGTCCATCTCTGATGCGGTCTATATGGTCGACGGTAGCCCGCCAACTGCCGGCGAACCCGGCCGAGCACGCACATCCGCGCGCTTAATTGCCAGTTTACACCGACGATGGGTCCACTTTGCCTCGATCCCATCCGAGCCGGGCTATCAGCACATAGTTTCGACCTGCGCATAGTGGTGGTTGGCGGGCCTCAGTTTCACAAAATCATCGTCACTTTGCTGACTTTACAAGGCATGGCCGAACGGCGGGTATGGAGGATGCATTTCGGTAAGCTGGCTGGCAGCAATGGGTCTTCTGGAGCCAGCCACCTTTCCTGGAAGCCGACGATCAAAATTGAAAGTCAGCAATCGAGCAAATCGTAATTCAGCATGGCAGCGTAACCAGCCGGTCACGACAGGCCGCTTGCTGAAAATCCAGTCGAGAATTGTGCTCTTCGGCCGAGAGTCGTACGTGGCGACCAAGGTAGCTACAGCGGTTTGATTTGCACCTTACGCCACTTGATGGGACCACCCGTGACGCCTTTGACACCAGGACCAAATTGAAGTGCGAACGGGCCGCTTGCGAACTTGCTGCTATTCGTGCTGGCGGTCACGGCCCCGTTCAACTTGACGGTTAACTCTGTGCCCTTTGCAGTGATCTCGTAAGTGTTCCACCTTCCCCCGGCCTTGTTCACAAGGGGTACGGTCACCGCCGCAAAGTCAACAATCGCGCCGGTGCCATATTTCGGTTCAGGGCGTATGTCCCAGATATTCACTTCATATGAATTGTCAGCGCCGATCTTCTTGGAATCGGAGACGCGGATGAAAATGCCACTGTTGGTATCTGTTTCAGCCCAGAACTCCGCATAGATGACAAAGTCCTTGTACGTGTTCTTGGAGACAAGAAACCCACTCTTGCCCTTGTCGGCCATGATGGTGCCGCCTTCGACTCGCCAGTTGGCATCGCCGATCTGGTCCCAATTCTCAAGTCCCTGACTGCCGTCAATCAGGGTGACCCATGCTTCGTTATTGGCTGGGGTTGCACAGCCCAAAAAGGCGAATGCAACTACCAACAGAAACATGCTGAAAACAGACAGGCGCTTCATCTTCATTCCCTTTGTTATTACGGTGGTTGTGGCACAGGCTACGCCGCACGACGGACAGTCATTTCAGCGACCTGCGCCATAGTATGCCCCGTCGAACAGCTATCAACCTACGTAAAAACCCTCGCGATTCCCGCAGCAGCACGTTTCCAACGGCTGGTTTGGAGGAGGCAGATCGGAAATCTCTACTTCGCTTGTGTGTCTTTTGCTGTCACCCGACCACCAATGCATAGGCGGGGGCGGGGCGGAGGTTGGGGGCGATTTCAAGAAGCGAAGCGTATGAGACCCAGGCATCCGCTCCACCCCCGCCGTCCGAGAGCCAACTACGCCGCCAGCGCAGTCTCGATGTCCTCAGCCAGGCTGGCCGGGGTATCGGTCGGCGCGTAGCGCTTGAG
>CAIVLG010000228.1 GCA_903906695.1 uncultured beta proteobacterium
CCCATGGCGGCAAAGCGCGACATGCGTCGACTCTCCGCCTCATACGCATTGACCGGAAAGGTGTCCGGATTCAGGCCACCAGGATGCGCCACGTGGTACTGGCAGCCGCCCAGCGAACGGTTCATCCAGGTGTCAACGATGTCAAAGGTCAGTGGCGTATGAATGCCGATGCTGGGGTGAAGCGCCGAGGGCGGGCTCCACGCCTTGTAACGCACACCTGCAGCATATTCGCCTGTGGTGCCGGTCGATTGCAGGGGCAGGGCGCGCCCGTTGCAGGTGACGACGTAGCGGCTCTGGTTCATACCCGTTACATGAACCTCAATGCGCTCCAGCGACGAGTCGACGTAGCGAGCGGTGCCACCGGGTGCGCCTTCCTCTCCCATCACATGCCACGGCTCCAGCGCATTGCGCAAAGTAAGCTCGATGCTTGCGGCCTGGACCGAGCCGACGATGGGGAAGCGGAATTCATAGTGCGGCGCAAACCAGCTGTCGTCAAACGCGTAGCCCAGGCTGCGCATCTCCTGCATCACATCATCAAAATCCATTTTGATAAAGGTTGGCAGCAAGAAGCGGTCATGTAATTCCGTGCCCCAGCGCGTTGCTGGCGCCCGATACGGTGATTTCCAGAAGCGTGACACCAGAGCTCGCAGCAGGAGCTGCTGGACGACACTCATGCGCGGATGCGGCGGCATCTCGAAGGCACGCAGCTCGAGTAGCCCCAGGCGACCGGTGGCAGTGTCGGGCGAGTACATCTTGTCGATCGAGAATTCACTGCGATGGGTATTGCCGGTGGCATCGATCAAAATGTTTCGCAGGGTGCGATCGACCAGCCAGGGCGGCATGCTCTGGCCATGCAGTTCGCGATTCCTGTAAATCTGCTCGATGGCGATTTCAAGTTCGTAAAGCTGGTCGTTGCGGGCTTCGTCAACGCGCGGCGCCTGGCTGGTCGGGCCGACGAACAGGCCGCTGAACAGGTAGCTGAGGGAAGGGTGGTTGTGCCAGTAAAGAAGCAGGCTGGCCAGCAAGTCGGGCTTGCGCAGGAACGGGCTGTCAGCGGGTGTGGCGCCGCCCATCACAAAGTGGTTACCGCCGCCGGTGCCAGTGTGGCGCCCATCTTTCATGAACTTCTCGGCTGACAGGCGTGATTCGAAAGCCACGTGGTAGAGAAACTCGGTGTTCTTGACCAGATCACCCCAGTTCGTCACCGGGTGAATGTTGACCTCAATAACGCCCGGGTCGGGCGTGACCTGCAATAGTTTCAGCCGCGGATCACGCGGCGGCGGGTAGCCTTCAAGCACGATTTGTAGGCCCAGGCTTTCGGCGCTGGCCTCGATGGCGGTCAGCAGGGCGAGGTAGTCCTCCAATCTCTCCAGCGGCGGCATGAAAATGTACAAGACGCCTGACTTCTCACCCACCGCCTCGGCCTTGGGACCGCTGGCGCGACGCGGGTCCCGCACCTCGACACACAGCGCCGTACGGGTAATCCAGTGGGCCGATTCCTGCTGCCGTGGCACTCGCGCAAAGTCTGTCGGTTCGGGCTGATTGGCGCTGTGCGCGGCAGCCGTCAACGCGCCTGTTCCGGAACCCACGCTGCTCTGGTATTTACGTACTGCCTCTGCCGCCGGACCGTTGCCTGAAAGGTAGGCAGTGTGACCTGCTGTATTGGTGGCGACGTCCGAAACGGAGGCGGTGGAATCCGCCTCGGACAGCTTGGGTGCGTACGTTGCCTTGAGCGCACTGTGGCTGGGCAGGTCCGGTCGCGACGTGCTGGGGTCCTGTTCAATCAGATACGGGTAGTCGTTCTCGCTGACCCAGGGCAGGGAGTCCAGCGGCAGTCGCAGTCCCATCGGCGAGTCGCCAGGCATCAGGTACATTCGCTCGTCGCGCAGGAACCACGATCCCGTGCTCCACGCCGGACTGGCCTCGCCGACACCAGTTCCAGCTTTGATGGGAAGAACGTAGCCGATCACCGAATCAAGCTTCTGCTCAAACACACGGCGCAGTCGGGCCCGTTCCATTTCATCGTCGAGCTTCGAGTCGAACGGGTCAACGTTGACCGGCAACCGGCGTTCGCGCCAGAGGTAGTACCAGACGTCTTCATATGCGTCTTGTATAAACTTGTCGGTAATTCCGAGCTTGGCCGCCAGCGTCTTGGTGAAGCGCAGCGCGTCCTCTGAGGTGTAATGGGTCGGTGCGCGTTCATCGGTAAACAGCGCAGGGTTGGCCCAGATTTTCTCGTGGTCGGCACGCCAATAAATATTCAGCGCCCAGCGCGGTAACTGCTCGCCTGGGTACCACTTGCCTTGGCCGAAGTGGAGAAAGCCACCTTGGCCGTATTCCGCGCGCAACTTTTGCACCAATTGGGTGGCAAAACCGCGTTTGGTTGGACCCAGCGCGTCGGTGTTCCATTCCGGTGCGTCGCGGTCGTCGACCGCCACAAAAGTGGGCTCGCCGCCCATGGTCAAACGCACGTCACCGGCTTGAAGTTCAGAGTCGACCGCGCGGCCGAGCGCCATCACGTCCTGCCATTGCTCTTCGGTGTAGGGTTTGGTCACGCGCGGTGACTCGTAAATTCGGGTGACGGCCATGTGGTGCGCGAAGGTGACCTCGCAATCGTCTATTCCCCCCTCGATCGGTGCGGCGCCGGACGGCTGCGGCGTACAGGCCAGCGGTATGTGGCCTTCACCCGCGAGCAGGCCCGAGGTGGCGTCCAGCCCGATCCAGCCGGCCCCGGGTAGATAGACTTCGCACCAGGCGTGCAAGTCGGTGAAGTCAACCTCTGTGCCACTCGGTCCGTCAAGAGATTTCACGTCGGGCTTCAGTTGTATCAAATATCCCGAAACAAAGCGGGCAGCCAGACCGCAATGACGCAACAACTGCACCAGCAACCAGGCCGAATCTCGGCAGGAACCCGACGCGAGCTTGAGGGTTTCGTCGGGGCTCTGGACGCCGGGTTCCATACGGATCAGATAGCTGATGTCCTGGTGCACCATGCGATTCACATCCACCAGAAAATCGATGGTGCGGCGCTTTCTTCGATCGATACGTGCCAGACAGGCACGTAGCCGTTTGCTCAGATGTTCGGTAGCGAGGTAGGGAGCCAGTTCCTGCTTGAGCAGGGCATCGTACTGGAAAGGAAATTTTTCGGCGCTGGGTTCCAGGAAGAAATCAAACGGGTTATAGACCGCCATCTCGACCACCAGATCGACCGTTACCTGAAAGCTGCGGGCCGTCTTGGGGAAAACCAGACGCGCCTGGTAGTTCGCGAACGGGTCTTGCTGCCAGTTGACAAAATGCTCTGCCGGCTCGATTTTCAGCGAGTAAGAAATGATCTTGCTGCGGCAATGCGGTGCCGGCCGCAGGCGGATGACCTGAGGACCCAGAGTGACTGGGCGGTCGTAGCTGTATCGAGTGACATGGTTCAGGGCGGCGTGGATGGACATGGTTGGTATGTTTGAAGAAGCAAAGAGAAGCAATGTTGGTGCCAGTGGGTTGTTCCGGTGTACGATAAAAAGTCACCGATCAACACAGACTGATGCCACCATGACTGAATCAAGACGCACCGATTTTCGCTTCTTTCACGCCTTGCGGGTGCGCTGGGCCGAAGTGGACATGCAAAAAATTGTCTTTAACGCGCATTACCTGATGTACTTCGATACTGCCATTGCCGATTACTGGCGCGCTCTGGCGCTGCCTTATGAAATTACCATGGCATCGCTGGCTGGCGACCTGTACGTGAAGAAGGCGGGCATCGAGTTCCACGCATCGGCACGACTTGACGATCAGCTCGATGTGGCGATCAAATGCAGCCGCATCGGGAATTCTTCGATGCTATTCACAGGCGCCATATTTCGAGGGGACGAGTTGTTGATCACGTGCGAGCTGGTCTACGTCTTTGCTGATCCGGCGAGCCAGACCTCCAGGCCGGTGCCGATGGCTTTTCGGGACATTATTCTGGCTTACGAGGCATGGCAACCGATGGTGCATCTTGAGTTGGGAACATGGCGCGACCTGGGTGCGGCGGCCAGCAGGGTGCGCACCGAAGTATTTGTTGAAGAGCAGCGCATTCCGGTCGAGATCGAGTGGGACCGCGACGATGACACTGCGGTGCACGCACTGGCGCGCAACCGACTGGGACTGGCAGTGGCCACTGGGCGTTTGCTGCAACACGCGCCGGGGGTCGGGCGTATCGGGCGCATGGCGGTCAACCGCGTACTGCGTGGCTCCAACCTGGGTCGCGATGTGCTGCGCGCCTTGATGCAGGCAGCAAGCGATCGCGGCGACCGTGAGGTGCGCTTGCATGCGCAACGGACCGCCGAAGGTTTTTACGCGCGACTCGGTTTTATGCGCCGCGGCGAACCATTTGAAGAAGCGGGCATCGTGCACATCGAGATGGTGCACGCTCTGCCATTTCAGTGGTAAATCTCAAATATCTGCCAGCAACGGATAGGGTGGTGACGCCACGCTAAGCATCGGTCCGACGGCCGAGCCCAGATGCAATGCGCCTGCTTCTGCAGCCGCGACCTGCATCGAGACAATGGCGTCATAGCCGCCGATTGGCGACTTGGTCGCTTGCGCCACAATACCGCAGGGCTGGCTCGGATCGGTGTCTTGAAACAGTTCGTCACCCACGCTCATGGCGGCCTCTGCATGGGCCAAAAAAGCCCGGCGCTTGAGGGTGCCGCGAAACTGGCTGCGCGCCACCACCTCCTGGCCCGGATAACAACCCTTCTTGAAGTTGACACCACCGACCGATTCGTAGTTGAGCATTTGCGGCACGAAGGCTTGCACGACGGGCTCTGTGATCATGGCAATCCCGCTGCGCACTTCGCCCCAAGCCCAGACGCCGCTATCCAGAGCCGAGCCCGACGGTGCTGCGTGCGCCATCGGTGCCAACCACAGGGCTCTCGGGATGCCGTCAGCAGGATACAAACCGATCACCGAGGCATCACCACGATCAATCTTGGTCCAGGGCGCCAACGCGCCCTCCGCAAGGGATTCGAGCGCGGCCCCGGCCAGTCCGTACAAGCCGTAATCGGCACTGGCGTCGTCAAGTTTGACCTTGGCCCGCAAAACAAATCGCGACAAATTCTTGAGAGTGGCCGACAGAATGTCCCGGTTACAGACCAACAAGATCTCGGAAGTACCGCGCTTGAAGCCGAAAAAGCTCGCCAGCATGCGGCCCTGGGCCGAACAAAATGCGGCCAGCCGGGCCTCCGACGAACCCAAATGCAGGAAATCTTGGGTCATTTGCCCTTGAAGGAAGTTGGCCGCATCGGCGCCATCGGCCCGGATGACCCCCATGTGTGGCAGTGGCGCGATGCCATTGAGTTTGGTTTGCATGAGGTGAATTATCATCCTCCCTCGATTTCTTCTTGGGTTGTAGGGCTGTGCGTCGTTTTGCCATCTGGATTGTCTTCACTAGCGCATTGATCGGAGGTGGCGCGGTCTGGTGGCTCAACCAGGACTTGCGCCTGCCGGGCGATGCGGTAGATCTCTCGATTGAGCCCGGCACTTCTGTGCGTGGTGTGGCTCAACTTGTGTGTGATGCGGGTGTCGATGTCAACCCATCTCTTCTGTACTGGTGGTTTCGTTTGTCGGGCCAGGCCCGTCAAATCAAGGCCGGAAGCTATGAAATCGAGGTGGGTGCGAGCCCCCGCAGTGTGTTGCGGAAATTGGTACGAGGCGAAGAAACCCTGCGTGTCGTGACACTGGTCGAAGGGTGGACTTTTGGTCAGGTTCGCGCAGCGTTGTCCAAAGCCGAGCAACTCAAGCCGGAATCCAAGGGACTTCCTGACTATCTGATTATGAAGATGTTGGGAAAGCCCGGTTTGTACCCCGAAGGGCGCTTTTTTCCAGACACCTATACCTATGCCAAGGGTAGCAGCGACATGGCTTTGCTCAAGCGGGCAATGCGTGCCATGGACAAGAATCTGGAATCCGCCTGGCGCCAGCGCCTGCCGGACACTCCGCTGAGGACGGCGGAGCAGGCGCTGATATTGGCCAGCATCGTTGAGAAGGAGACTGGACGCGCCAGTGACCGTGCACTGATCGCCAGCGTTTTTGTGAACCGCTTGCGCATCGGCATGATGCTGCAAACCGATCCGACTGTGATCTACGGTCTCGGCGATACGTTTGGCGGAACACTGCGGCGCCGCGATCTGCAAACGGACACGCCCTGGAATACCTATACCCGAGCCGGCTTGCCCCCAACACCAATTGCCATGCCGGGCAAGCCGGCGCTGCTGGCTGCGGTGCAACCGGCGAGCAGCAAGGCGCTGTATTTTGTGGCGCGTGGCGACGGTAGCAGTGAGTTCAACACCAGTCTGGAAGGGCACAATCGGGCGGTCAACAAATACCAACGGGGTCCGCAGTACCCGAGAACGGCAAAATGACCAAAGGCGGTCTCTTCATCAGTTTCGAAGGCATCGACGGCGCAGGAAAGTCGACGCACATCGAGGGCTTGGCGCATGCATTTCGGGAGCAGGGCAGGGTGGTGCGGCTGACGCGCGAGCCCGGTGGCACGCCTCTGGCTGAGAAACTGCGTGACATAGTTCTCAATGATGGGATGGACGCGATGACCGAAGCCTTGCTGGTGTTTGCGGCGCGCCGCGATCACTTGCGACAAGTCATCGAGCCGGCATTGGCGGCGGACGCTGTCGTGCTCTGCGACAGGTTTACAGATGCCACCTTTGCCTATCAGGGCGGTGGCCGCGGTTTCGATCTTGCCCTGCTGTCTGTTCTTGAAGAGATGGTGCAGGAGATACAAATTGCCGGAGCCAATCTACTGCGTCAACCTCACTTGACGATCTGGTTTGACCTGAGCGCCGAAGTTGCGGCGCAGCGATTGGCCGGCGCACGCATGCCGGACAAGTTTGAAGCACAATCGGTTGAATTTTTCCGAAGGGTCGCTGCGGGCTATCTGCATCGCATGAAGGAAAGTCCGGGCCGTTTCGCCCGCATCGATGCACAATGCACGCGCGAAATGGTCTGGCAACAGGTGTTGAGTGCGCTTCGGAGCAGGGGATGGCTGGCATGAACAACAAGCCCTTGGCGCCCTGGATCGCTTCGCAACTTGAAACCTTGTTGGCGCAGCGCGGTCACGCCTGGTTGCTGGCAGGACCTTCAGGACTGGGACAGTATGAGCTTGCGCTGGAACTGGCTCGCGCCTGGTTGTGCGAGCAACCCTCTGCGCTCGGTGCCTGCGGCAGTTGCGCAAGCTGCCATGCCATCGAGGTGCGCACCCACGCCGACCTGTTTGTGCTGATGCCGGAGACAGTCTTGATGGCGTCGGGCTGGCCCTTGAGCGAAGCAGCGCAAGCCGACATCGATGACAAGAAGCGCAAGGCGAGCAAGGAAATCCGGATCGAGGCGATGCGCGACGCTGTGGAATTCTGCCAGCGCAGCAGCGCCCGCGGTCGCGGCAAGGCGACACTGGTGTTCCCGGCCGAACGCATGAATGTGGTCGCTGCCAATGCGTTGCTCAAGACCCTGGAGGAGCCGGCGGGCGACGTTCGGTTTGTGTTGGCAAGCGAGGCCGCTCATCAGCTGTTGCCAACAATTCGCAGCCGGTGCCTGGTTCACTCCATGGTCTGGCCGCGCAGCGAAGCGGCCTTGAGCTGGTTGCAGGCGCAGGGTATGGCCGCGGCGCCGGCCAGTGTCATGCTGCGCGCGGCCGGTGGCCGGCCGCAAGAGGCGCTGGAGTTTTACCGGCCGCAGGACAAGTCCCAAGTGTGGACCGAACTGCCCCGATCCATGGCACGAGGTGATCTGACGCTGTTGAAAGATTGGTCGCCCGCTCAAACTGTCAGTGCGCTACAAAAACTTTGTCATGACATGCTGGCTTTCAAGACTGGCGCAGCACCAAGGTTCTTTGCAGCAACCGACTTGACTGGCGGCGGTACCGTCGCTAGTTTGACGGGTTGGGCACAAGCCCTGGCCGTCACCAAACGCACCGTGGAACACCCCTTCAATGTGGGCTTGATGATGGAGGCCCTTGTGAGCCAGGCCCAAATCGCCCTAAACTCAAAGCATTAGCCACTGCCGACGAGTATTGTGATGTTATCGAGTCCGCGCCCCAGCGTTATCCAATTGGCGATCAAAGAGAAGTCTGCTCTCTATGCTGCCTACATTCCACTTTTTTCGGAGGGAGGCATCTTTATTCCGACGCAGCGCAACTACAAACTGGGGGATGACGTCTACGTATTGCTGTCGCTGCCGGATCAAGCGGAGCGTTATCCGGTGGCCGGCAAAGTTGCGTGGATAACGCCCGCCAAGGCGACCCATCACCGGACGCAAGGAATTGGGGTACGGTTTCCTGAGGGCGCCAAGTCGCAGGCACTTAGGCAAAAGATTGAAGAAATCCTGGGTGCCCACCTGGCATCGGATCGGCAAACGCAAACCATTTGAAGCACAGACCGACCTGAACCGGTCCGTTTGCTGTCAAACGTTCAAGCATGTTCGTCGATTCGCACTGTCATTTGACTTTTCCAGAGCTGGTAGTGCGAGTGCCGGCAATTCGCGAGGCCATGGCGCTGGCCAAGGTAGACCGGGCCCTGTGCATTTGTACCACGCTGGAGGAGTTTCCCGGTGTGCACGGACTCGCGTTGCGGTACGACAACTTGTGGGCCACTGCAGGTGTCCATCCCGAGAATCAAGGTGTTGCCGAACCGAGCGTGGATGATTTGCTGTCTTTGGGTCGAATGCCGCGGGTGCTCGCGATCGGTGAGACAGGGCTGGACTATTACCGTCTGGGCGAGAGGAGCGTCGCTGATATGGCGTGGCAGCGCGACCGGTTTCGGGTTCACATTCGCGCGGCACGTCAACTCGACCTGCCGCTCGTGATTCACACCCGAGCGGCGTCGGTGGATACGCTGGCTATTTTGAGAGACGAGGGGCGGGATACACGCCTGGCCAGCGCAACCGGCGTCTTTCATTGTTTTACCGAAACCGCCGAAGTCGCGCACGCTGCCCTGGATATGGGTTTCTACATTTCTTTTTCAGGCATTTTGACTTTTAGGAACGCCCAGCACCTGCGAGACGTAGCGACTTATGTGCCGCTTGACCGATTGTTGATCGAGACCGACAGCCCCTATCTGTCACCGGTGCCTTTTCGCGGAAAGACCAATGACCCCTCGCTGGTGCCTCATGTAGCCGCCGCCCTGGCAACACTTAGGAATTGCTCGGTGGAGCTGATTGCGCAAGCGACGAGCCGAAACTTCGAAACCTTGTTCAAGCGCGTGTCGGAACCCAGAGACGCGGCACTTAGAATGTGATGGAAAACATTAGAAAAACTCTGTATCTGTTTGTTTTATTTGTTCATTGTGCTTGCAGTGCTGGATCGTACGAGGACTTTTTCAGCGCTCTGAAGCGTGATGATGAGCTTGCTGTCAGCGCGCTGTTGAGACGTGGTTTTGATCCTAATGCGCTGAATCCGGCTGGCGAACACGGGCTGATTGTCGCATTGCGTGAGCCATCGCTAAAGGTGGTCTCGGTTCTGCTGGCATGGCCCAAAACCAATGTGGAGGCGCGTACCGAGCGGGACGAAAGTCCACTGATGCTGGCTGCGTTGAAGGGCTTGACTGACGTTTGCCAGAAGCTGATCGAGCGTGACGCCGACGTCAACAAGCCGGGCTGGGCGCCATTGCATTATGCAGCGACCAATGGACATCTGGCGGTGATGTCCTTGTTGCTCGATCAACATGCTTACGTCGACGCCGCTTCACCCAATGGAACCACGCCACTGATGATGGCGGCTCGCTATGGCACGCCGGAGTCGGTCAAGTTACTGATCGAGGCTGGAGCCGATCCGGCGATTCGGAACGTGCAAGGCTTGTCTGCAGTCGATTTTGCGATTCAAGCCAGTCGCCCGGAGTCCGCTGAGCTGATTGCGGCCGTTATGCGCGCGCGTCGACCCAAAGGAACGTGGTGAAGCATGGATTTTTTACTTCATACGATGTATATTATGTTAATATTCAACTACGTATGAAAGTCCATTTATAGCGACGGCTGAGAGACCGAGAAATGCATGATTGGTGCACTCAAGTCGGCAAAGGACGATCCGAGCGACACCTCGCCGAGACCATGCAGAACACACTCCTCGCGTCGAAGCAGCAAGTCAGAGCCGTCGCCGGAGAAACGCACCCAACAACCGTAAGAACTCAAGTCAACCAGAATCATGCTGCCATTGCGCCAGTCAATCCTCGCATGGGTGCGCGACACACGAGGATCGTCAACGACAAACTCGGCCTGTCGCAATCGGCCGATGTGAATCGGTAAATCGAAAGATTTGAAAGTCTTGCGCATGTCCATCCATCGCAGTTCAATCTGGCCTCCCAGAATGTCGGTCTGAGTCGGGTCAAACAGCGGGACTATGTCGGATTGCATGGTCAACAAGGAAGATGGCGCATCATCCTCCCAATCGATCTGGTAGACAGTACAGGGTTCGGCTCGACCGCGTATACTGATCGGGCCCAAAACGCGATAGCGCACGCCCGCCGCCTCGTTGATACCCTCAAGTGCAGGGCTGTTCGCCCAAATCTGGTGTGCGCCTGACAAATCACTCAAGCGCGCCGCGACGTTCACGGCATCGCCGTAACAGTCTCCAGCCACGATCTCGACATCCCCGCTGGAAACGCCTATCCGAATTGGCAGGCGGTGCGTGGAAGCGGTCCGAGCCATGCGCACCTGATGTTTGCGCTGGATTTCCACAACGGCATTGATGGCCGACTGATTGTTGTGGAACAGCGCCAGAACACCATCGCCGAGTAACTTGACGACACGCCCACCGTGCATTGCAATAGTCTCGGCAATCCAGTTTGTTACCTGAGTAACCGCCTGTGTCGCCTGTGCATTGCCCAATGCTTCATAGACGCTGGTGCTGCCAAAAAGATCGGTAAATACTACGGTAGCGTGAACGCTCATTCCAACTGAATGTTATTTGAATGGGGCACAGTTTAGGGCATAACGGCTTCTGACTATGAAATGGCACCCCAAAATAGGAGTGCGTCGCGCCCTTCGACAATCAAATCGGTCTTGGCACCCACCGGCAGAACGATCTTTGTGGCCACATGCCCGTAAGGCAAGTTGGTGAGCACCGGGACCTTGGTCTGTTGTTGCAACCAGTTCACAACAGTGGTCAATTTGTAGCCGCGGTCGTGCGGCACCAGATTGAACCCTGTGAACTGACCCAACAGAATCGCCTTTTGTTGGTTCAGAATGCCCGCATAAAGTAGTTGTGCAAGCATGCGCTCAATCCGATAGGGATGCTCGGCCACATCTTCCAGGAACAGGAGCCCTCCTTTTACTTTGGGAAAATACGGGGTACCCAGCAGAGATGTCAAAACAGACAGGTTGCCGCCCCACAACACCGACTTCTTGATGTAATGACTGACGACGGGATTGGCCTGAGCGCTCTGTCGCCAGCCGGCGCCCTCCCCTTGCCCGCTGATCAGATCATTGAAACAGGCCTCCATGATGTCATCCGGCCCCTGCCGATCGGCGCGCCCTTTAGAGTCCGCGCTGTCGGACCTATCGGTTACACCAAACCCTTCACAGAGCGCCGGTCCGGCCCAAGTCACTGCACCCGTTTTGGCCAAAACAGCGCTCTGGAACGCAGTGAAATCGCTGATACCGACAAACAGCATTCCCTTTTCAATCGCATTGGCGACCGCCTTGTAATGAATGCCAGGCAAAATTCGCGTCAGACCATAGCCACCGCGCGAAATCAGGGCCACATCGGCACCACTGGCGGCCGCACGATGGATGGCCACCAGGCGCGTTTCATCATCGCCGGCAAAGCGCAAATGGCTGGCCAACGCTGCCTCGTCAATCTCCACGTCATGACCCAGTGTCTTCAGGCGTTCTACGCCGCGCTTGAACGCCGCCTTGTCGCGAACTGCGCCCGATGGCGAGTAGATATAGATGTGCTTCTTCATAATTTAATGGGGGTCAGACTCCAATTGTTCCTCCGCATTGGCTGGCAATGCCTTGTTGCGAAGGCGCAGCAGGTTCCGTCTCACCCGAAAAAATTCTTGCAACACTCCAGCACACTCGTTGGCCAGGAAGCCACCCGCCACCTGGGTTTGATGGTTCAAGCTTGAGTTGACAAACAGGTCAAGCACTGAGCCTGCGGCACCGGTCTTGGGGTCAGCGGCACCAAACACTACTCGCTTCAGACGCGCGTGCAAGATGGCACCAACACACATGGCGCAGGGCTCCAATGTGACAAACAGTTCGCAGTCAATCAGGCGGTAGTTACCCAGCTGCCCTGCTGCGGCCCGCAGGGCCACGATTTCGGCATGTGCACTGGGATCATGCTGTCCAATCGATGCATTTCTGCCAACGGCAATCACCTGCCCTGCCCGCACCACCACGGCACCCACCGGGACTTCGCCCGCTGTCATCGCAAGACGCGCCTGCGCCAGCGCCAGCGTCATGAAGATCTCGTCAGTCATTGCCTTCGCTGCGCGCTGTTGCAATGCCAAGCCGCCGCATCCAAAGCGCCAAGGCACGTTCGTTCTCGTTGCCCGACGCATACATGGTTTCCATGGCCGAATGTGATTCGGGCCGGTGCTGGTTGAGCTTGAGCTTGCACTGAAGCTCAGTGACGAGCAACTCGAATCCGACGATGCCGGCCAGCATCTTTTGAGCGAAGCCATCACCCAGGGAGCGCCATTGCTGGGCATAAGCAGGCTCATGGTCGGTAATTAATTTTTTAAGCAATTTGTCCTTTTCCACGGCATCGTCGATCAGCGTTGCCTGCACCGTGCAGTGCACTGCCAGGTAATTCCAGGTGGGAACCCGCGTCAAGTCGGGATAGACAGAGGGACTCAAGTAGGCATGCGGCCCGATGAACGTCACCAATGCCTGTGGCCGCGACTGGAGAAAGCGCCAGTGTGGATTGGCTTTGGCGCAGTGACCCAACAGCACCGGTTGAGCGTCACTCTGATCCAAGTGCAGCGGCAAGTGCGTGACAAAAGGCAGCCCGGCATCGTCGACACTGATCAGGCTGGCAAATGGGTTCTCATCTATCAGTTGCAGCGCCTGATGGTGATGGTCTGCCTTGAACTGTGGTGGCAGATACATCATGGGTCACCTTGGAAAATGATCATCTGGGCAGCAATCCTGTCTCAGGTGGCGCTAGGCAACATACAAAAGGCAGCCAGCTTGTTGCCATCGAGGTCGCGAAAATAGGCGCCGTAAAAATTGTCGCCACGCAAACCGGGTGCGCCCTCATTGGCACCGCCCAGGGCCAGAGCCTTGGCATGCATTGCGTCCACCTGGCCAGCATCTTTGGCAAGTAGTGCGATCATGGTGCCATTGCCAACGCTCGCCGGCTGGCCGTCAAAGGGTTTCATGACGCTGAACATGGGTTGATCCTGCGCGGTACCCCAACCAACGCCGCGGTCCATGTCAAAAAAGCGCTTGGCACCGAGCAAACCAAGCAAGGCGTCATAAAACGTTGTCGCGCGCGTCAAATCGTTGGTACCAACGCAGGTGTATCCAATCATAAAAACTCCTCATATTGCAGGGTAAAACAGATCCAGACAATCATTCCCACTCGATGGTCGCTGGTGGTTTGCTAGAAACATCATAGGTAACGCGGTTGATGCCGCGAACTTCATTGATGATACGGTTCGATGCCTTTTTGAGCACTGCATAGGGCAACTCGGCCCAATCGGCGGTCATGAAATCGGTTGTCTGCACGGCGCGCAGCGCTACAACATAATCATAGGTACGGCCGTCGCCCATGACGCCGACGCTCTTCACGGGCAGGAATACCGCGAAAGCCTGGCTGGTCAGTTCATACCAGTTCCTGCCACTGGCTTCGTCAACAAAGTTGCGGAGTTCGTCGATGAAAATGGCATCGGCCTGGCGCAATAAGTCGGCGTATTCCTTTTTTACCTCGCCGAGGATCCGCACGCCCAAGCCAGGTCCCGGAAAAGGGTGCCGGTAGACCATGGCGTAGGGCAAGCCGAGCGCCACGCCGAGTTCGCGCACCTCGTCCTTGAACAACTCGCGCAGCGGCTCCAGCAATTTGAGGCCCAACTGTTCGGGCAAGCCACCCACATTGTGGTGACTCTTGATAACGACGGCTTTCTTGGTCTTGGCGCCGCCAGATTCGATCACGTCCGGATAAATCGTCCCCTGGGCCAGCCATGCGACGTGCCGCGACTGATCGACCCTGAGCTTGCTGGCCTCACTCTTGAACACTTCAACGAATTCGCGGCCAATAATCTTGCGCTTGATTTCCGGATCGCTGACTCCCGCCAAGTGCCCCAGAAATTGCCCTGCGGCATCAACACGAATGACCTTGGCGTGCAGTTTGCCGACAAACATGTCCATGACCATGTCGCCTTCATTGAGGCGCAGCAGCCCGTGGTCGACAAAGACACAGGTCAGCTGATCGCCGATGGCGCGGTGAATCAGGGCCGCTGCAACGGACGAATCGACACCACCTGACAGACCGAGAATCACTTCTTCCTTGCCTACCTGGGTGCGAATTCTCTCGACCGCTTCACTGATGTAGTCGCCCATGATCCAGTCCGGACGGGCTGCGCAAATATCGAGAACAAAGCGCTCCAGAATGGCGGCACCGCGCTTGGTATGAGTGACCTCCGGGTGAAACTGCACACCATAAAAACGGCGCTCTTCATCAGCCATGCCGGCGATCGGACAACTGTCAGTCGAGGCCATCAGCCTGAACCCGGGCGGCAAGTCGGTGACTTTGTCGCCATGACTCATCCAGACCTGCAACATACCGTGGCCCATCGACGTGGTGTAGTCCTGGATGCCTTCCAGCAATTGAGTGTGCCCATGCGCACGAACGTCGGCGTGACCGAATTCGCGCTTGTGTCCGCTCTGCACCAGGCCACCGAGCTGATGCGCCATGCACTGCATGCCGTAACAGATACCCAGCACTGGCACGCCGAGTTCGAACACAGCATGCGGCACTTTGTCAGTACTCTCTTCATACACACTGGCATGACTCCCCGACAAGATGATGCCCTTGAGCCGGCCATCTCTGGCATACGCGTGGACCCAGTCGTCGCTGACGTCACATGGGTGGACCTCGCAATAGACATGGGCCTCGCGGATACGCCTGGCAATCAGTTGGGTCACTTGCGACCCAAAGTCGAGGATGAGGATTTTGTGATGCATTTCTGGTTCAGTTGAGGCCAAAGCGGGCCCGCTTGGCCCGCTTCGGTCGGTCTCGGACTCACTCGGCACGGTAGTTGGGCGCCTCTTTGGTGATTTGTACGTCATGCACGTGGCTCTCACGAATTCCGGCCGCAGTGATTTCGACAAACTCGGCCTGACTCTGCATCTCATCGATGGTGGCGCAACCACAGTAGCCCATACTGGCGCGCACGCCACCCGCCATTTGAAATACGATGGCGACCATCGAACCCTTGTAGGGCACACGTCCTTCGATGCCTTCGGGCACCAGTTTGTCAGCGTTCGGGTTGCCGGTGGCGGATTCCTGGAAATAGCGGTCGGCACTGCCCTGCTGCATGGCGCCGATGCTGCCCATGCCGCGGTAGCTCTTGTAGCTGCGACCCTGATACAGGATCACCTCACCGGGTGCCTCTTCGGTGCCCGCAAACATGCTTCCCATCATGACCGAACTGGCGCCTGCTGCCAGTGCTTTTGAAATATCACCGCTGTAACGGATGCCGCCATCGGCAATCAGGGGAACGCCAGTGCCTCTGAGCGCCGCAGCCACGTTGTCTATCGCCATAATTTGCGGTACGCCGACACCGGCCACGATCCGAGTCGTGCAAATAGACCCCGGACCGATGCCCACCTTGACCGCATCGGCGCCCGCATCAACCAGGGCCAGCGCTGCCGACCCGGTGGCAATATTACCGCCCACAACGTCAATTTGCGGGTAATGCTGTTTGACCCAACGAACCCGCTCTATGACGCCGCGGCTGTGACCGTGCGCCGTATCGACCACAATGGCATCGACCCCGGCGCGCACCAGCGCCTCGACCCGCTGCTCGGTGCCCTCGCCGACACCGACTGCCGCACCGACTCGAAGCTTGCCTTGGGCATCACGCGCTGCATTGGGAAAACTGGTTTGCTTGGTAATGTCCTTGACGGTGATCAGTCCCTTCAATTCAAAGGCATCGTTGACTACCAACAGGCGCTCGATCTTGAATTGGTTTAGCAGCACTTTGGCCTGTTCCAGTGTGGTGCCATCGGGAACAGTCACCAGTTTGTTGCGCGTTGTCATGATGTGACGGACCGGCAAGTCAAAGCGGGTCTCAAAGCGCAGATCACGGCCAGTAATCAAACCCACAACTTTGCCGCCCTCGCAGACAGGAAAACCAGACACACCCAACTGCTCTGACAAGTTAATGACCTGGCGCACGGTGTGCTCAGGCGTAATCACAACCGGATCACGCAACACGCCAGACTCGTAGCGCTTGACCTTGGCCACCTGCGCCGCCTGCTCCTGAGCTGACATGTTTTTGTGCACAATCCCTATGCCCCCCTCCTGTGCAATGGCAATCGCCAACCGAGCTTCCGTCACCGTGTCCATGGCAGCGGAGACCAGGGGCAGATTCAAGTTGATATTGCGGGAGAATCGGGTCGCCAGCGATGCATCCTTGGGTAGGACTTGGGAGAACGCGGGCACCAGCAAAACATCGTCGAAGGTGAACGCTTTACCTATGAGGCGCATGTTCTAGAGCTCCAAATAGTGGATTGTAGCCACGCCCACCGTAACGCACAGGCCATGGTCTTGTGTGAGAGTGCGACCAGTCGGTCGGGTTGGGTACCTATGGCCCTTGCCCTTTTGGAAACCGAATCGGCTGCGCTAAACTTCGTTGATGAAAAGAATCCGCTACCTCCTGGCTGGACTGGTTTGCCTGATGGGCTTTCAAGTGTCGGCACACTGGCAATGGCTGGATAGGGACGGACGCAAGGTTTTCAGTGACAGGCCGCCGCCGCCGGAGATTCCCGAGAAGGATATTCTGGAACGTCCTGCCGTCACATTGCCCGCAGCCGTACCCCAGAGTGGCGCGAGCGCACCCCGAATAAGCGGAATCGATAAGGAACTGGCAGATAAGAAGAAGAAGGCCGACGACCTTGAGCTTGCCCGACGCAAAGCCGACGACGACAAAATATCGAAGGCGAGAGCGGAGAACTGCGAGCGTGCCAAGCGGGCCAAAGCCGGTTTTGATTCGGGTCGCGTGATAGCGCGGCCAAACGAAAAGGGTGACCCGGAAATTCTGGATGCCAAAGCCAGAGCGGCCGAAGTCAACCGACTTCAGTCGCTCATCGAATCGGACTGCAACTGAGCGTTCTTGCCAGTCGCATTTATCAGTCACCTTCCCGCTGCGACGCCCGCTTCTTCTTTTCGAAAAGGCCGGCGCCGCGCGCTCCCTGTTCTAAAAAACGCTCCCGTCGCGCGACTTTCGGATCAACCCTGAGCGGTCGGTAGATCTCGACTCGATCACCTTGGCGCAGGGTTTGCCGCAAGGTCACCTTGCGACCCCAGACGCCCAGCGTCGTCCCTGGCCGGTCGAGTTCCGGGAAGTGCTCAAGCACTCGACTGCTTTGCAAAGCCTGTAAGACACTGCTACCTGGCGCAAGAAATACGCTGACCTCCTGTACTTTCCGCGCCACCGGTGAGTAGACAACGCTGACCGCAATTGGTCTATCAGCCGCCATAGATTTCAATGGCTCGCTTGACAAAAGCGTCGACCATGCTGCTGGCGATCTTATCGAACACCGGACCGACGACCTTACTCAACGCGCTATTGTCAAAGCCGTAGTTAAGCGTCAACTCGACCCTGCAGGCACGCTGTGTGCCATCACCGATCGACAGAAAATTCCATTCACCATCGAGTCTTGAAAACGGACCATTGAGCAGTTTGATTGCTACTTGCCGATCTTGAATGTGGCTGTTTCGGGTAGTGAATCTCTGGCGGATTCCTCCGAAAGAAATGCCGATTTCTGCTGTCATGCCCGCTTCCTGGATGCTGACAACTTGCGCCCGATCACACCATGGAAGAAACTTTGGATACTGGTCAACCGCGGTCACTAGAACATACATTTCGTGCGGGCTATACCAGATGAGGACGGACTTGGTGACGGTTTTCATAGAATCACAATTTGCGCGGGATTGTAGACAAGCCTTGTATGCATCACCGACAACCCCAACTTGCTACCATGGCCAAGAAACCCGAAACTGCTGCCCGCATCGCCGACAACAAGAAGGCCGCCTATAACTACTTCTTTGAAGAACGCTTTGAGGCGGGCTTGGTGTTGGAGGGTTGGGAAGTCAAATCACTGCGTGAGGGTAAAGTGCAGTTGACTGACGGTTACGTTGTCATTCGCAACGGAGAGTTGTTCGTGATTGGTCTGCAGATTACGCCACTGGGAACCGCTTCGACCCATATTACCCCGGACAAGGTGCGCACCAAGAAGCTCTTGATCCACAAGGAAGAGATCAAGCGACTCATTGGCAAGGTGGAGCAAAAAGGATATACGCTGGTTCCGCTCAATCTGCACTGGAAGGCCGGCAAGGTGAAATGCGACATCGCCTTGGCCAAAGGCAAGGCCGAGCATGACAAGCGAGACACCATCAAGGACCGCGAAGGCAAGCGCGAGGTGGAGCGCGTCATGAAGGGGCGTAATCGCTAGCCTTGTCAGCTCAGGTCTCGCAAGGGATGCGTCTGTGGGGTCCACGGGCTTTGGAAGAACGGTGCCACCATCGGGCTGCGGACTTCCTCGATACGCGATGGATTCCATAAAGGCGCGTTGTCCTTGTCGATCGCCAAAGCACGTATGCCCTCGATCGTTTCACTCTGACTCTCACTTCGGTGCAAATGACTCGGGTGAAAGCAGTGGTGCACCATATCACGCTCCATGCGCAAGTTGTCGGCCAGCGTCATATGGCGGCCACGCCGAATTTGCGCCAACACCACATGCAACATCAAGGGCGAGCGTCGACGCAAGGTGTGGGCAGTATGCTGTGCCCATGACGATTGGTCAGCTTCCAGTGAATGGACGATCGCCGAAACCGAATCGCGCGAGAAGTGACGGTCAATTTGCTCTGCCGCGGTGACCGGATTTTCCGCATCGGGCTTTGCAAAGAGTGCCAACCATTGTTCCACGGCACCGACTCGCTCAAAATCGAGGCTGGTCAGTGCATCCCAGGCAGAGGCCAATTGCGCGACCTCAAAGCAGGTGTCAGCCAGGCCAAGTTCCAGAGCGTTCCCGGAGCCAATTGTTTCGCCGGTCAGGGCCAGCCATTCACCGCTGCGCCCCGGACAGCGGCTAAGGAAGAAACCGCCGCCCACGTCAGGAAAAAGGCCGATGTTGGTTTCCGGCATCGCCATCCTGGTGCGCTCTGTGACAATGCGGGTTTGGGCACCTTGGCTGATGCCCATGCCACCGCCCATGACGATGCCATCCATAAAGGCAATGTAAGGTTTGGGGTAACCGTGGATCAGGTGGTTGAGGATGTATTCCTCGGTAAAGAAATCCTCCAGTTCCTGATTACCCAACAATGCTGCCTGGTGGAAGAAACGAATGTCACCGCCGGCGCAGAAGGCTGAAAACGGTCCACTCTTGCCATTGCCACGAATCGCCACCGCTTTGACCCGTTTGTCGCTGCGCCAAGTCAGCAGGCACTTGGTCAGGCTGCGAATCATAGCCAGCGACAAGGCATTGAGGGCTCTTGGTCGATTTAGCGTGATCAGCCCGACCTGGCCATGAACTTCGGTCAAGACCTCAGGAACATCCTGCGTTGGCAACGTGGGTGTCGTAGTCATCTTCTATCTCTCCAGCCGATGGATTCATTAATTGCCAAAGCGCCAATGACCAGCGTGCCGCCTGCAAGAACATTGGGTCCAGGAACTTCGTTGGCACCGATCCAGGCCAGCAGGATACCGAAAATCACTTCCAGCAGACACAGCAGGGACACTTCGGGTGCCTTGAGCACTCTTGCGCACAGAACGGAAAGCGCGGAAGGAATCGCCAGTTGCACCACACCGAGTCCGGCCAGAAGAACCATGTCGTGCGTTGATGCCTGGAACGGATATGCTAAGGGCAGCGTCAGCAGCGACGAGAGGACCGCACCAATCAACACCGCGGGAACCAGGTCGACGTCGTGCCCTTTGGAGTGTGCAAGCTGGGTGACGGTCCAGTTGGCGGCACCCGAGATCGGGATGCACAAAGCCACCAGGGTGCCGACAAGGCTGACACCATGACTGATCTGACTACCGTACATATAGCCGATGCCAGCGCCGGCAATCAGGATGGTGATCCAGGTCCGTCGGGCAATGCGGTATCCAATAAAGACGCGAGCTGCCAAGGCTGTCAGCAACGGCGCAATTGACATTGTCACAAGCACGTTGGCAACACTATTGACCGTGATGGCGAGCATGAAGAAAGTAAACATGCCGCACCAGCACAGACCCGAAACCCACAGCGTTAGCCCGCCATTTCGCATTCTGTGAAACACATCGCGCCCGTGAAACAAGGGCAGAATCACCAACAAGCACAACACCGTGAAGAAGCTGCGCCAGAACGTGACTTCAAAGCTGCGGGCTTGCTCCAGATGTCGGGTAACCACGCCGGCGATTGACCACATCAGGGTCACGACCACCATCAGGAGAATAGCCCGGTTGTGAGTGAGCTTCAATCCCGCCTCTAAGCCGGACCGCGGCTGGCGCGCTTGCGTTCGTGCTCGGTCAAATGGCGCTTGCGCAAACGAATCGACTTGGGCGTGATCTCAACCAGTTCGTCGTCCTCGATGAACTCAACGCCATATTCCAGCGTGCATTCAATCGGAGGCGTGATCTTGATCGCGTCTTCCTTGCCGCTGACGCGGAAGTTGGTCAGTTGCTTGGTGCGTGTTGCGTTCACGACGAGGTCGTTGTCGCGGTTATGAATGCCAACGATCATGCCTTCGTAAACCGGGTCATTGGCCTTGACAAACATGCGTCCCCGGTCATCGAGTTTGCCCAGCGCGTAGGTGAATATTTCACCCGCATCCATGGAAATCAGCACGCCATTCTTGCGCCCGCCGATGTCGCCCTTATGCAGCTCGTAGCTGTCGAAGATGTTGGAAATCAGGCCCGTGCCACGCGTCAGGTTCAGAAATTCATTGGTGAAACCGATCAGGCCGCGCGCTGGAATGCGGTACTCCAAGCGCACGCGACCGCGACCGTCAGACTCCATGTTGAACAGGTCACCCCTGCGTTCGCCAAGCGCCTGCATCACGCCACCCTGGTGCTGCTCCTCAATATCGACGGTCACCATTTCAATCGGCTCGTACTTCTCGCCATCGATGAACTTGAACACCACGCGCGGCTTGGATACCGCCAGTTCGTAACCTTCGCGTCGCATGTTCTCCAGCAGAATGGTGAGGTGCAGTTCGCCGCGACCCATGACTTCAAAGATGCCTTCTTCGCCGGTTTCCTTGACGCGCAGCGCCACGTTGTGCTGCAACTCCCTTTGCAGGCGGTCCCAGATCTGCCGACTGGTGACGTACTTGCCTTCACGTCCCGCCAGCGGGCTGGTATTGACGCAGAAGTTCATGGTCAGTGTCGGCTCGTCGACCTTGAGCATGGGCAAAGGCGCCGGATTGACGGGGTCGGTGATGGTGACGCCGATGCCGATATCAGTCAGGCCGTTGATCAACACGATTTCACCGGGGCCAGCGTCCGTGGTCTGCATACGTTCCAGGCCTTGGAAGGTCAGCACCTGATTGACGCGACCCTTGACAGCCTTGCCGTCCGGGCCTTCCATGACCACCACGTCCATCATGGGCTTGATTGTTCCCTGGCTGATCCGACCCACACCAATACGACCAACAAAGGTCGAGAAGTCGATTGCCGAAATCTGCAACTGGAGCGGTGCCGCAGGATCTCCCTGCTGGTGCGGAACGTGATCGAGAATGGTGTTGAAGAGAGCCGACATGTCGGGTCCCCACTGTTCGCCCTGAGCACCCTCCTCCATCGACGACCAGCCGTTGATACCAGACGCATAAACCACGGGGAAATCCAGTTGCTCGTCGGTGGCACCGAGTTTGTCAAACAGATCGAAAGCCGCGTTGACGACCCATTCCGGACGCGAGCCGGGCTTATCCACCTTGTTCACCACCAGAATGGGCTTGAGGCCCAGGGCCAGCGCCTTCTTGGTAACAAAGCGCGTCTGCGGCATCGGACCTTCCTGCGCATCAATGAGCAGCACCACGCCGTCGACCATGCTGAGCGCCCGTTCCACCTCGCCTCCGAAGTCGGCGTGACCCGGGGTATCGACGATGTTGATGTGAGTATCCTTCCACGTCACGGCGCAATTCTTGGCCAGAATCGTGATGCCGCGCTCCTTTTCAATGGCATTGTTATCCATCACGGTGTCGACCACCTTCTCGTGCTGGGCAAAGGTACCGGACTGGCGCAGCAACTGGTCGACCATGGTGGTCTTGCCATGGTCCACGTGGGCGATGATGGCGATGTTGCGAATTTGTTTATGGCTCATGGTTCACTTTCAAAATCTGTTCATCTGCTCAATCTCGATAGGACTGAGCAGTCGTGTTGGTATCAGTTCGCCCGCCTTGACATGGGCACTGCCCAGCAAGGTGCGCGGTTTGGCGGCATAGACCGCTGCCTGTGCCGTGTCAGGCCAGTCGCCGCGTCGGCGCAAGCCGCTGAGGAATCGCCCTGTATTCTCGGTATCAAGCACGACAGGGGTGTGACCGCACAAAAGGCTATCGACCGGCAACAAGCACGCAAGTCGCTCATGCTCGGGCATACCCTCAAGTGCTTCCAGGGTCACGCAGTGTGGGAGGCCGAAGCCTCCGGTTTCAGTGCGACGCAGAGCCATCAGGTGGGCGCCACAACCGAGCGCTTCACCGATGTCCTCAGCCAGTGTGCGGATATAGGTTCCCTTGCTGCATTTGACCGTCATTTTAATAAGCTCTCGCCCGGACATTTCACATGCCAAGGTGGCTGTCAGTTCAAGAATCCTTACCTCGCGAGCATCGCGCTCGACCTCAATACCGGCACGTGCGTAGTCGTACAGGGCACGTCCATCTTTCTTCAGCGCGCTGTGCATCGGTGGTACTTGCCGGATCAAACCGGTGAACTGACACACAACCTGGCTCAACTGGTCCTCCGACACGCTCACGGGCCGCTCCTCAACCACGACGCCTTCAGCATCGGCAGTGCTGGTCTTCAAACCCAGGCGTACCAGCGCTTCATAGGTCTTGTCAGCGTCAAGTTGAAGTTGACTGTATTTCGTTGCCGCACCAAAACACAGAGGTAGCACGCCAGTGGCCAGCGGGTCCAGAGTTCCGGTGTGACCGGCTTTTTCCGCGCACAAAAGCCATTTCGCTTTCTGCAGGGCATCATTACTCGACCAGCCCAGTGGCTTGTCCAGCAGCAGCACCCCGTGCACGGGGCGCCTGGCAACCCGTGCACGCGGCGCATATAACACGTCAGTCCTCGTTTTTGGAACGTGAAGCAACAGCCTGCGCAATCAAGGCATTCATATCTGCAGCGCGTTCGCTGGTACGGTCAAAGACAAAATGCAGGGTAGGCACCGTATGAATATGGAGGCGCTTGAACAGTCCGGCACGCAGGAAGCCGGCGGCCTGATTCAATCCTTGTGTACATTCCTCGGCATTGCCCGACAACAGACTGAAGAATACTTTGGCGTGCGCGTAGTCGGGTGTCACTTCCACTGCTTGAATGGTGACCATGCCGACGCGCGGATCCTTGAGCTCGCGCGCGATCAGCTCGGTCAGATCGCGCTGGATCTGATCGGCCACCTTGAAGCTCCGGTTTGGCGTGCTTGATTTTTTGTGCACAGTCTTAACCGTCATCAAAGTGTCCGGGCGACTTCACGAATTTCGAAGAACTCGAGCACATCACCCTCCTGGATGTCATTGAAGTTCCGGATATTCAGGCCGCAATCAAAGCCTTCCTTGACTTCCTTCGCATCGTCCTTGAAGCGCTTGAGCGAGTCGAGTTCGCCGGTAAAGATGACCACGTTGTCGCGCAGCAGGCGCAGTCGCGATGTGCGCCGGACCAAACCCGAAGTAACCATGCAACCGGCGATGGCACCGACTTTGCTGACCTTGAACACTTGCCGTATTTCCGCCGTACCAACAACTTCTTCCTTCTTGTCGGGTGTCAGCATGCCGGACATCGCAAGCTTGAGTTCGTCGACGGCGTCATAGATGATGTCGTAGTATCGAATGTCGACACCGTTACTCTCAGCCAGCTTACGGGCACCCGCATCAGCGCGGATATTGAATCCAATGATGATAGCTTTGGCGGCGATAGCCAGATTCACATCCGATTCACTGATCGCGCCGACTGCTGCATAGACCATCTGCACCTTGACCTCATCGGTGGAGAGTTTGAGCAAGGCTTGCGACAATGCTTCCTGCGAACCCTGCACGTCGGCCTTGACAATGATAGGGACCAACTTGACTTCACCCGCAGCCATGTCAGTGAACATGTTTTCGAGCTTGGCAGCCTGTTGTTTCGCCAGCTTCGTGTGGCGAAACTTGCCGGCACGGTAGGTGGCAATTTCGCGCGCACGACGTTCGTCCGACATCACCATGAAATCGTCGCCCGCCTGTGGCACCTCGGTCAGGCCCTGAATTTCGACCGGAATCGACGGACCGGCCGCCTTGACACTCCTGCCGTTCTCATCAAGCATGGCCCGCACCCGACCATAGGTAGAACCTGCGAGTACAACATCGCCCGTCTTTAAGGTTCCGGACTGCACCAGAACGGTTGCGACCGGACCACGCCCCTTGTCCAGCTGTGCCTCTATCACCAGACCCTTGGCCATGGCATCTACAGGAGCTCGCAATTCGAGCACCTCAGCCTGTAGAAGGACCTGCTCCAGTAAGGCATCGACACCTTCCCCAGTCTTTGCCGAGACCGGCACGAAGGGGGAGTCACCCCCAAATTCTTCGGGGACTACCTCTTCCACCACCAACTCATTTTTGACGCGTTCCGGGTTGGCGTCCGGCTTGTCGATCTTGTTGATCGCCACCACAATCGGGACCCCAGCCGCCCTGGCGTGCTTAATCGCCTCTTTGGTTTGTGGCATCACGCCATCGTCAGCGGCGACGACAAGAATAACGATATCGGTTGCCTTGGCACCGCGAGCCCGCATCGCCGTGAATGCTTCGTGACCGGGAGTATCCAGGAAAGAAATCATGCCTCGCGGCGTTTCGACGTGATAGGCGCCGATATGCTGGGTAATACCACCGGCCTCACCAGAGGCCACTTTGGCACGGCGAATGTAATCCAGCAAGGAGGTCTTGCCGTGGTCCACGTGACCCATGACGGTGACCACTGGCGCCCTCGGCAATGACTCTGATTGCTGCCGCGACACCTCATCGTCTGTAAAGGCTTCCGGATCATCGAGAGCGGCGATCACAGCTTTGTGGCCCATCTCCTCCACCACGATCATGGCCGTATCCTGATCCAGCGGCTGGTTGATCGTGACCATTTGGCCAAGCTTCATGAGCTGTTTGATGACCTCCGAGGCCTTGACCGCCATCTTATGAGCGAGTTCCGCAACGGTGATCGTTTCTGGCACGTGGACCTCGATAATCCGCGTCTCGACTGGCGCCGCCGACACGTGGTTGTCATCGCGGTCTCTGTCATTGCTACCCCGTTTGCCGCGCGGGCCGGTTCGCCAATTGTTCGCCCGCCCGGCGCCCGTTGCACCCACCGCGCCTCTGGTCGGTATTGCTTTCTTCTTGGCTGGATCGCCCGCCCAACTGCTCGAAAGCTTGGCTGATTTGATCTCTTTACCAGCCCCAGCAGCGGCGACTGGCGCAGCTGTTCCTGTGGCACCCGGGCGCGCTGGTCTGCCAGTAGTTGCGCCGGCGGCAGGCTTGTGCAAAGTACCTTTGATACTGGCGGCCTTGGCCTCGTCGACGGAGCCCGGCTTGACCGATGAAGTCTTGGCAGCTTCCACCTTTTTGACAGGTGCCGGCTTCTTGGCAGGGGCTGACATCATCAATCGAATGGCTGCAGCCTCTGCTTCAGCGGTGCGCCTGCGATCCGCCAGATCATCAGCCCGCGCCACGTCCTCAGCAGCCTGCGTCTTGGAATCCGCGGCCGCCTTGGCACGTGCCTGTTCCTGCAGTTTGCTTGCCTCCTGTGCTTTTTCCGCCACCTCCAGGACCTTGGCAGCGACCTTGTCCATGGCCTCCAGTCCTTCTGATAACGCAGGCAGTTGCTTGTCGTGTTCCAGAACTTCCTGCGCTGCCCGTTCAGCAGCCATCGCCGCGTCCTCTCGGGCCCGCGCTTCCTGCTCTTCCCGCAAACGCCGACGCTCTGCCAGTTCCTGCTCCTGGCGCCTGATCAATTCGGCCTGACGACGCGCCTGCTCTTCACGACGCGCCAATTCGGCATTGTCGATGGTCAGGGTCGTCTCTCCTCCCGGTTCAGGTTCAGATTGCTCCGGCGGCGCGTCAACACCATCCTCCCGGCGAACAAATGTGCGCTTTTTTCGCACCTCGACTTGAATCGTTCTTGCCTTGCCAGTGGCATCCGCTTGTTTGATTTCACTCGTTGATTTCTTGACCAACGTAATCTTCTTGCGCTCCGCGCCGGCAGCGCCGTGTGTGGACTGCAAATAAGCCAATAGGCGCTGCTTGTCGGCATCGTTCAACTTATCGGAAGAAGTCGACTTGCTCACTCCCGCCAACTTCAATTGTTCAAGCAGCGTATCGGTTGATTTCTTGAGTTCGCTGGCAAACTCGGCGACGGTCGTACTGGACATTTGTTGTGTAACCTTTGGTTCGGCATACCATGCCCTGCGGGCAGTTATTAGCCATCACTGAAAATTTGTGTTCATGACATTTGCTTCAGGCTTGTGGAACGGATTCATTGGCAAACCAATGTTCGCGCGCTTTCATGATCAGAGTCTTCGCTTCATCGACAGTCTGTGCTGTGATTTCGGTGAGTTCATCTACGGCCAGATCAGCCAGATCGTCGCGATTGTGAATTCCGGCATCCGAAAGTTTCTTGATTAGTTCGGGCGTGAGACCTTCGATGTCACGCAGTTCAAGCGATACTTCCTGAACGCTTTCTTCAAGTGCGATCTCCATAGTCAGCAAAGCGTCTTTAGCTCGGGTACGCAGTTCGTTGACGGTGTCCTCGTCAAAGCTTTCAATTTCCAGCATTTCTTCGAGCGGAACGTAGGCCACCTGCTCAAGGCTGGTAAATCCCTCTGCAATCAACAAATCGGCGATCTCCTCGTCGACATCGAGTTTCTCCATGAACAACTTGCGGCCCGAGTCAGTCTCACTGGCCTGCTTCTGTGCCGATTCTGCGGCATCAAGAATATTGATCTTCCAGCCGGTCAACTCGGAGGCCAGACGTACATTTTGACCACCGCGTCCGATGGCAATCGCCAGATTTTCCTCGTCGACGACGACATCCATCGCGTGGCGCTCTTCGTCTACGACAATCGAGCTGACATTGGCCGGTGCGAGAGCACCAATCACAAATTGCGCTGGATCTTCGCTCCAAAGCACAATATCAACACGCTCGCCAGCCAGTTCATTAGTGACGCCATTGACCCGCGTGCCTCGAACACCGACGCAAGTACCGATCGGATCTACCCTTTTGTCGTGTGACAAGACTGCGATCTTGGCGCGCGAACCGACGTCACGGGCGCACGATTTGATCTCGAGTAAACCCTGTTCGATTTCAGGAACTTCCTGACGAAATAGTTCGATCATGAACTCTGGAGCAGAACGTGACAGAACGATCGGTGCTCCACGCAGCGTCAAATCAACCTCCATGATCATGGCTCGAACGCGGTCTCCCATACGGAAATTTTCCTTTGGGATCATCTCGCTGCGTCGCAGGCGACCTTCGACCCGACCGCTTTCAACGATGATGTCCCCCTTGTCCATGCGCTTGACAGTACCAGTGAAAATCTTATCGCCGCGTGACATGAAATCATTGAGCAGCATCTCACGTTCAGCGTCCCGAATTTTCTGCAAAATAACTTGCTTGGCGGCCATCGCTCCGATGCGGCCGATCGGCACCGATTCGATGGTTTCCTCGATATATTCGTCGACCTCAATATCAGGTATCTGCTCCTTCGCTTCGAACAACAGAATTTCCTGTTCAGGCAGTTGCAGGCCCGCTTCATCCGGAACCACGTGCCAGCGCCGGAAGGTCTCATAGACGCCAGAGTCGCGATCTACGGACACGCGAATATCGACTTCACCCGGATAAAGTTTTTTGGTCGCCTGTGCCAGCGCCGCCTCGACCGCACCAAACACCACATCACGTTCCACATTCTTTTCGCGTGAGATAGCTTCCACCAGCATTAACATTTCGCGATTCATGCCATGACACTCCTGTTTTAATTCAATCCAAACTCGTTCTTGCGGTGCGCCCCCTGAAGCTCACAATCGGAGCCAATCGCGCTTCTTTCAACTCGTCGAGCGTAAATCCCAAAACTTGCAACGGCGCCGGCAATCTCTTCTTGCTCACTTTTTGGCCTGGTTTCACGACTGGCGCTTCGGTCCACAGCACTTGCCAGCGCGGCGCCCCCGTTGCATCACTGTGCGAAGACTGGCAGCGCTCCAACATACCCCGGAACTTCTTCCGATTGGCACTGACCTGTGTCGCCGAGATCCCAACCGGCACCTTCAATGTGATATCAATAACGCGACCCACAAAGCGCTCAAAATCTCGCTCGTTTCGCAATAACCGGTCAATGCCGGGTGATGACACTTCAAGCCGCTTGAATTCAACACCCTCAACTTCAAGCGCAAACAACAACTGACGCGTGACTTTTTCGCAGTCTTCCACCGTCACCATTAGCTCAACAACTGGCTCAGGCAAGGCTCCATCGACAGTCTGGTTCCACGGCAGGTCAATCGTGACGCGCAGCAGACCCGCCGTGGAACGCTGAATTTCCAACAGTTCGTAGCCCAGACCGGCTACCGTTTGCTCAACAATTTCTTTCAGTGCCACTTGTATTCAAATGCAGACAAAAAAACAATCGACCAAAAAAAACGGGCGGTGAATACCCGCCCGTTTGGCCGTGAGCTTGGATTGTATCTGAACTTGTCTCAAGTCACATGATTTCTGAGGAAATTTCTGAGGAAATTTGTTGGGCACTTGTGGCGACAGTGAGACCTCTATCGGTGGCATACCGGCGGGATTGAGATACTTGTGGATCAAGCCGGTCACCGAATCCAATGTCAGCTCGCTCGCCCTCAGAGGAAATTCGCCAAACCAGTGGGCGTGGCAGCCAGCCGGTCGACGCCAGTCTTTCCTCGGAACCGCTCGCGGGGCATGCGACAATTCACAAGGAGTGCGCTGTCAACTCGGTGCTGGTTCTAATGTC
>CAIVLG010000229.1 GCA_903906695.1 uncultured beta proteobacterium
AAAGTTGATATTGATTTTCAATGTTGTCGGAAAAATTTGTGCAAAAGCAAAACTTGTCGCATAATATAATGAGTATTGCCTGAGATGGGCGGTACAAGTTTGCGGTGTTTAGTCAGTTTCGCGTCTGCTTTAAGTCTTCACTGGTTTGTTGATTGCGGGTTGGACTCCATCGCGTTTTGAGTCATTTTGAGGAGTCCTTTCGTGGGCAACAAACTTTATGTGGGCAATCTGCCCTATACCTTCCGTGATGAAGATCTGCAGCAAGCATTTTCGGCACACGGCACCGTCACCAGCGCCAAAGTCATGATGGAGCGCGACACCGGTCGTTCCAAGGGCTTCGGCTTTGTGGAAATGGGCAGTGATGCTGAAGCCCAGGCTGCCATCAGCGGCATGAACGGTCAACAATACGGTGGCCGCGGACTCGTGGTTAACGAAGCACGCCCAATGGAGCCGCGTCCTCCTCGCACCGGCGGCGGCTTTGGCGGTGGTGCCGGCGGCGGTCGCAGTGGCGGGGGTGGCTACGGCGGGGGTGGAAGTGGTGGCGGTTACGGCGGTGGCGCAGGTGGCGGCCGAAGTGGCGGGGGTGGCGGTGGTTACGGCGGTGGTCGCAGCAGCTATTGAGTCATCGGCTGGCAGTGCCAGTTCAGAGAAAGGGGCCCCAGCGGCCCTTTTTTATTTCCGCGCCTCTGCTGTCAAAAAGCAGCGCAGGGGACTTGCATATCTATTGCTTGGTAACGCTGCGTGGCTTTCGAGGTCGACTGGCAAAAACCTTGTCAAACAACGCGTTGGGCATGATCCGCAGCACCTTCGCCACAAAGCCCATTTGCCAGGGTATCACGCGATAGCTGGCGCCCGCCTGAATGGCGTCAAAGGCCTTGTCAGCAAAGTCCTCTGCCCGCATCAGGAAAGGCATGTAATAGGCATTTCTCTGTGTTAACGGCGTGTCGATATAACCTGGGCACAGGGTCACCACACGAACACCCGTGCCGCGCAATTCACCGCGCAAACACTCGCAATAGCTGATCATGGCCGCCTTGCTCGGGCAGTTAGCACCGTGACCAGGAAAACCCCGAATGCCGTTGACGCTGCCGATTCCCACCAAGACACCCGACCCACGTCTAATCATGGTACGAATGAAAGGGTGGAAACTTGCCGCTGTTCCCGCATTGTTGATGGCGAATGTTCGGGCGATCACTTCAATGTCGGAGCGCTCAGCGGTGTCAACACCTGTGCTGATTCCAGCGCAGGCAATGACGACATCCGGCACACCCTGACGCGTCAAGCAATCCTGTCCGACTGCCACGATGGCATCGGGTATGGACACTTCGGCGCTGTAAACCTGAAAATGGCTTGCTTCAATTCGATGCTCTTCGGCCCACGACGTGATTGCGGCAGTTCGACGCGCCACCAGGGCCAGTGAATAACCGGCCTGATAAAACCGCCAAGCCAATGCTTGCCCCAGTCCGCTCGACGCACCCGTGATAAAGACAAGTCGGGACATGTTCGTCTTCGGAGATAACTATTGAGTTGCCGTTGGCGTCATCACGCCTTTGACATGACCGCTGAGCTGTATTACCCGGTCATTGTTATCGTAGTCCAGCGTGTCGGCCGTGAAGCGATCATTTCCGTTGATCAGTTCAACCGGTTGATGCGACTTGACGCGTTCCGTCTTCAAGAACGCATGCAGAAATTCTCCGCGAAACTCTCGACGTGGTTGCAACACGCCGGTCTTGTCTAGAACCGGCTCGCGAACAACGTGCGCATCACCAAACAATTGAACTTCCGAGGCATCACCGTTGGTCAAAGCACGCTTCGCGGTCGCTGTGGTCAAACCACCGTCCTCGGCAAATGAACGGATTCGCACAAAATCGATCTCAAGCGTGTTGGTGTCCGGGAAGTGACGCGCATCGGTTCCGATCACTTCACTTTTCAGACGTCCTGCGTCGTCGAAGGTCTTGACGGAGAACTTACGCATGAAATAGTCGGCTTCGTGCCGGACCGCCGCTTGCGACTCCAGCGGCATCGGCGGCGGAGTGCTTCGCACCAGCCAGTAAGTCCCGAGTGCCAGCAAACCCATCAGAACGACTGGAAGATAAACCGACAATCGCCGCCAACCCGCACCCAGCCAATTGATCACTGTGCCTGCTCCCCCAGAAGGCCGACATACCTGCCACTTGCCACCAACAACAAGTCGCATACCTCTCTGACCGCGCCGTCGCCGCCCCGAGCACGGGTCACATGATGCGACACCGCCTTGACCTCGTCGTGTGCATTGGGCGGCGCACAGGCCAGTGCACATCGTCGCATCACAGCAAGATCGGTCCAGTCATCTCCCATCGCTGCCGCCTGACTCCAGTCCAGCCCCAAGGCCCTGAGAGTTTGTTCGGCTGCCGGGCGCTTGACTTCGATGCCGTAGTGCACATGTTCGATGCCCAAGGCCGCAAGGCGCATGCGTAGGGCGCCAGAGTCACGTCCGGTAATAACGACTGCAGTGATGCCGACACGCGCAAGCAGTTTCAGACCGTGGCCGTCGAGCGTATTGAAGCGCTTGATCGTTTCCCCGCCCTCGCCAAAGTACAAGCCGCCATCAGTCATAACGCCGTCCACATCAAAGAAAACCACTTGTATCTGTTGAGCCTTGAGCAGCAACTCAGGTTCAAAATTGAGTGCCGGAGTCATATCACTTTGGCTCGCATCAGGTCATTGCTATTCAAGGCGCCACACAATTGACCGGTCGCGTCAAGCACCAACACACTGGTGATGCAGTGCTGTTCCATCAGCTCGGCGGCTTCCACAGCGAGCGCATCGCTGGCAATGGTCCTGGGTTTGGCGTGCATCACCTGCTGCGCGGTTGTGGCGCGTAAATCGATGCCTTTTTCGACCAAACGACGCAAATCACCATCGGTAAAGATTCCCAAGACTTTACCGTCGTCATCGACAACTGCGGTCGCCCCCAGCCCCTTGCTGCTCATCTCACGCATCAGAACGCTGAAACTGGCTTGTGCAGCCACTCGTGGAACAGCTTCACCCGAGCGCATTACATCGCTTACGTGCGTGAGCAGCTTGCGCCCTAACGCACCGCCGGGGTGCGATCGGGCAAAATCTTCGGCTTTGAAACCACGCGCATCAAGCAGCGCCACCGCCAAGGCATCACCAAGTGCAAGCTGTGCTGTGGTACTCGCAGTGGGCGCAAGGTTCAAGGGACAAGCTTCTTTCGCAACCCCACAATCCAAGAACAGATCAGCGTGACCGGCCAACGTCGATTCGACCTTACCGGTCATTGCAATTAAAGGCGTGCCCATGCGCTTCAGAACCGGCAGGATAGCCGTCAATTCCTCTGATTCCCCACTGTTTGAAATGGCCAGCACAAGGTCCACCGGCTTGATCATGCCGAGGTCGCCATGACTGGCCTCCGCCGGATGAACAAACATGGCCGGCGTCCCGGTCGAAGCCAGCGTGGCAGCGATCTTCCGTCCGATGTGACCGCTCTTGCCCATCCCCATGACCACCACACGACCCTTCACCGCCAGCATCATTGCGACCGCGTCGGCAAAAGATTGCCCCACGTTCTGCTTCAAATCCAACACCGCAGCGGCCTCAATATCAAGCGTCTCCCTTGCCAGACGGATTGCTGTCTGCGCCTGAAATGCTGGGGCACTGGTGTGTTGGCTTGTCATGGCCCCATTTTATAGAGCACCGCTGGCTTGCTAGTATCCGGGCATGACTCCGCTTGAATTGACGCTCCTCTACCTGCTTGCCGCAGTTCTGGGAGTGGTCGTATGCCGGTCCTTCAAACTGCCCCCGATGCTCGGCTATCTGGCAGTTGGCGTGGTGATCGGACCGAACGCGCTTGCGCTGGCAAAGAATGCCGATGGGGTGCGTCATCTGGGTGAGTTCGGAGTCGTCTTCCTGATGTTTGTGATTGGATTGGAATTCAATCTGACCAAACTGCGCGCCATGCGCAACCATGTTTTTGGCCTGGGAGTTTTCCAGGTTCTGCTCACCATGCTCGGCGCCACGGCTGCGGCACTCGGTTTGTCACAGGTCGCGCCCGAAATCTCGAGCATGGGGTGGCAAACGGCATTGGCCTTGTCGAGTGCGCTGGCCATGAGCAGCACGGCGATTGTTGTCAAACTGATGACCGAGAGACTGGAAATGGAATCCGAGCATGGCAAGCGCGTCATGGGAATACTGCTGTTCCAGGACTTGGCTGTCGTGCCGTTACTGGTGTTGATCCCGGCACTCGGGGCGCCCGCTGAACAGCTTCTCGAAACCCTCGCGATCGCAGCGTTGAAGGCCACGTTATTGATTGCTTTGCTGCTGGTCGGCGGTCCTCATGTGATCCGCTGGTGGTTGACGATGGTAGCGCGGCGCAAGAGTGAAGAGCTTTTTGTTCTCAATCTACTTCTCATTACTTTGGCATTGGCATGGGTGACCGAAATCGCTGGTTTGAGTCTGGCGCTGGGATCCTTTATTGCTGGCATGCTGATTTCGGAGACACAGTACAAACAGCAGGTAGAGACCGACATTCGGCCTTTTCACGATGTATTGCTGGGCTTGTTCTTTATCAGTATCGGAATGATGCTGGACTGGCGGCTGGTGCTCGATCGCTGGCCACTGGTCCTGTTGCTCGTCACACTTCCCGTCTTGTTCAAGGCGACCATGGTGACGCTGTTGGCACGTGCTCTGGGCGCGACGACTGGCGTGTCATTGCGCACTGGCCTCTATCTGGCGCAGGCCGGCGAATTCGGATTTGTGCTGCTTACGCTGGCGCAAGACAAGGCTCTGGTGCCGCCCGAATTCATCAACCCGATACTGGCCAGCATGGTGCTCTCGATGTTGGCCACGCCTTTTATCATTCTGTATAGCAACCGTCTGATCATAAAGCTAGTCAGCAGCGAGTGGCTGCAACAGTCCCTGCAAATGACCACCATTGCCCGCAAATCGATCAATGTCCACAATCATGTGATCATTTGCGGGTTTGGCCGATGCGGACAAAACCTGGCCCGCATGCTGGACCTGGAAGACATTCCCTACATGGCCCTGGACCTTGATCCGGACCGCGTGCGCCAAGCGGCCGCTGCGGGCGACTCAGTGGCCTTTGGCGATGCGGCTCGTCTGCAGGCCCTGATGGCGGCCGGCCTGGCTCGATCCAGCGCCGTGGTCATCACCTACCTTGAAGTGGCAGGAGCCCTTAGAGTGCTCGGTCATATCCGCGCCCACGCGCCACAGGTTCCGGTCATCGTGCGCACGCAGGACGACCATGATCTTGAAGCACTGCAACAGGCCGGAGCCACGGAAGTGGTTCCAGAGGCCATCGAAGGCTCTCTGATGCTGGCGAGTCACGCCCTGGCCTTGGTCGGGGTTCCGATGCGACGTGTTTTGAGGATCGTTCAAGGCCAGCGCGATGCTCGCTACAACCTGCTACGTGGCTACTTCCACGGCGCGGATGACGCCTCGCCCGACGAGCTCAACGAGGAACGGCTGGCATCACTCACAGTGCCCTCTGACGCCACTTGCATCGGCAAGCCCGTCGGTCATCTTGCCCAGCAGACATGGGGAGTTCGCATCGTCAGCCTTCGCCGCCGTAGTGGTAAGGTTATCCCGATCCCGCATGATCCGCTTATCGAAGAAGGCGATAGGCTGGTCCTGTCAGGCAAGTCTGAATCGCTGCTATTGACCGAGCAGAGATTATTGAAAGGCTGATTCGAGGGACTGATGCAGGGCGCAGCCGGGATGCACAATAACAGCTTGTCTCAAATCGATGCACCATGCAACACTTCAGCGTTAATCAATACCTCAAAGATCACATCCGCACCGTGCCTGACTGGCCGGCACCTGGCGTGCAGTTTCGCGACATCACGCCGTTGCTGCAGGAGGCCAAGGTATTTCGCGTGCTGATCGACGCATTTGTTCATCGTTACATGGATCCTGCCCTGCGCCCGGACGTGGTAGCCGGACTGGATGCGCGCGGTTTCATTTTGGGCGCGGTAGTCGCCTATGAGCTCAACGTTGGTTTCGTACCGATTCGAAAGAAAGGCAAGTTACCGTTCACGACAGTTGAGGAGACTTACGAGCTTGAGTATGGCAGTGCCACCGTCGAATTGCACACCGATGCCGTGATCCCTGGCAATCGGGTACTGCTGATCGACGACCTGATCGCCACCGGAGGCACCATGATGGCGGGTAAAAAGTTATTGGAAAAACTCGGCGCCCATGTCATGGAAGGGGCCGCCATTGTCGACCTGCCTGAGCTTGGCGGGTCCGACAAATTACGCGCTTCAGGTCTTTCGCTGTTCACACTGATCGATTTCAACGGGCATTAGTCCGACGCTATTTACCGATGCAAAACCTGGAGAAGATGGCACTAAGCAGGTCTTCCGATGAAAATTCACCGGTGATTTCATTCAAGGCACTTTGCCCTAGTCGAAGTTCTTCTGCCAGTAGATCCAGCGCCCTGGTCTTAGAAGCCAGGTGCGTCCTGGCATGGATCAAATGATCACCCACCCGTCGCAATGCGTCGACGTGGCGCTGCCTTGAAAGGTAGACGCCCTCAGGCTCTGTCCGCCAGCCCGCCAACTGCAGCAGACGGTTGCGCAAAGCGCCCAGACCCACACCCGTTTTCGCCGACAGCACAAGGCCCTCCACCGGTCCGGGGTTGGCACTGGCGTCAACCTTGTTCCATACGTCAACGACAATTGTTTTGTTTGACACGTCTTGCGCCAGAAGTGCCGCAATCGCCGCATCCTGGCCCCGGTAATCCTCGTCATCAGCGCGCGTTAGATCGTGCAAGAACAAGACCACATCAGCGCTTGCAATCGCGCCCCAGGCATGGGCGATGCCAATCTTCTCAACTTCATCTTCGCTGTCACGCAGGCCAGCGGTATCGATCACGTGCACCGGAACACCCTGAATCTGAATCGACTGTTGCACCTTGTCGCGAGTCGTACCGGCAAAGGGCGTGACAATCGCCAGTTCGGCTTCGGCCAGCGCATTTAGCAATGACGACTTCCCGGCATTCGGTTGCCCCGCGATGACGACCCGGATACCTTCGGCAAGAAGGGCTCCCTGGCGCGCCCTTTGCAGCACCGTCTGCACAATATCCTGCAAATTGGATAGTTGCCCAAGCGCGTCTGCCTGGCGCAGGAAGTCAATTTCTTCTTCCGGGAAGTCCAGCGTCGCCTCGATCAACAAGCGCAACTGAATCAATGCATCGCGCAATGTGTCGATGTCCCTGGAAAATGCTCCCGCCAGTGATCGTCCGGCGCTGCGCGCAGCGGCCTCCGTGCTGGCATCGATTAGATCGGCAATGGCTTCAGCTTGCGTCAAATCAATCTTGCCATTGAGGAAGGCGCGCTCGGAAAATTCACCCGGTAGTGCCAGGCGCAATCCCGCCAGTCTCGGCATTTGTCCCTTGCTATCAATCATCGCCCCGGCTTCAATCACACTGGACAGCAACAATTGCAACAGCACTGGACCGCCGTGGGCCTGCAGTTCCAGCACATCCTCACCCGTGAATGAATGTGGGGCACAAAAATAGATCGCCAGGCCGTGATCAATCGCCTGACCGGATTGATCAAGAAAAGCCGTATAAGTCGCCTCCCGAGGCTTTAGTTGTCGCCCGCAAATGGCGCGCACCAGCGGTTCCAGATCTTTGCCACTGACCCGCACGATACCCACCGCGCTGCGCCCGGCGGCGGTCGCAATGGCCGCAATCGGGTCATAATGACGCGGTAGCACGTCCGGCTCAGAATTTTGGTAAGTTGAACTGCGGTGGCACACCCATGCGGGTATTGATCACCCACTGCTGCGCAATCGACAGCACGTTGTTGGTGATCCAGTACAGGACCAAGCCAGCCGGGAAGAAGAAGAACATGACGCTGAAGGCCAGCGGCATGAACCACATCATCTTGGCCTGCATCGGGTCTGGCGGTGCCGGGTTGAGGGCGGTCTGCAACACCGTGGTCAGCGTCATGACCACGGGCAGAATGTAGAACGGATCAGGCGATGACAGATCATGAATCCACATCACCCACGGAGCATTGCGCATCTCAACGCTCGATAGCAGCACCCAGTACAGCGCAATAAACACCGGGATCTGGATCATGATGGGGAAACAGCCGCCCATCGGATTGACTTTTTCCTCGCGGTATATGCGCATCATCTCCTGCTGCATTTGCTGCGGGTTGTCTTTCAGTCGCTCGCGCATTTCAGTGATTTTGGGGTTGATGGCCTTCATTTTCGCCATGCTGGAGTAGGCTTTGGCATTGAGCCAGTAAAACGCCACTTTGAGCAGGAGCACCAAAGCCATGATGGACCAGCCCCAGTTTCCAATGAACGTTTCTATTTTATTGAGAAGCCAGTAGAGCGGCTTGGCCAGGATGGTGAGCCAGCCGTAATCCTTTACGAGTTCCAGCCCGGGCGTCAGAGACTCGAGTACCTTTTCTTCCTGCGGACCGGCGAAGAACTTCGCGTCTACCGATCGACTCCCCCCTGGGGCAATATTGTCAAGCGCGGTAATCATGCCCACGGCATAGAGATTAGCGTCAACCTTTCGCATGAACAAATCACGTTTTATCCCATCACCCAGCAACCAGGCGCTGGCAAAGTAATGCTGCACCATCGCGACATACCCATTTTCTGCGGTCTTTTCGATGTCAACCTTGTTCTTCTCTATGTCCGTGAACTCGACCTTCTGGTATTTCTTGGCCTCGGTATAGATTGCCGGACCCGTGAAAGTCGAATAGAAAGACGACTCGCCCAACGGCTTTTGTCCATCGCGCACCAACTGCAGGTACAACTGCGGCGACACTGTTGCTGAGCCGACATTGACGACTTCATGCCTGACAGCGACTGCGTAGACGCCACGCGTCAGAGTAAACGTCTTTATCAGCTTGACGCCTCCCAATTCGGGGGACTCAAAACGCACAACGAGTTCCTTGCTGCCATCATTGAGTCGGCGTTCTCCCGGTGCCAAGTTCATGACTGTCTTGTGGGTAGGGAATGTTCCACCGCCAGCTCCGGCAATCAGCCCGGTTTGCGCCAGATACGTGCGGTCTTTGCTTTCATCCAGCAAAACGAATCTTCTCGTCTTGTCAGCGCCGTCAGCGTATTTCAGGAACTCTGACCCGACCAGTGAGCCACCTTCGGTGTCGAACGTCAGCTTGAGCACATCGGTCGTCACGACCAGACGCTCTCGAGGCGCAATTGGCGCAGACGGGGCCACCGGAGCCTGATTCGCTGCAAGCACGACTTGAGAAGTCAATGTCTCAGAGTTCGCCGTAGATGCAGTTGGCGGGACACTGGGTGCGCTTGTGGGCGCAGTAACTGCGGCAGTCTTTGTCGTGCCAGGAAAGAATGTGGCCTTGTGACCGTTGTAAACCTGCCATTGATCCCACAACAAAACCATGGAAAAGCCAAAAATCACCCACAAAATGGTGCGGCGAATATCGTTCATGAAGACTTCTTTCGATTGGAAGATGGTATTAACTCCGTAAAGAGCCTTTCATCTTCCGTTGGTACCGGATCAGAGCCACCTGCACACCAGGGATGACAACGACCAAGGCGTGCCAACGTCAGGTAGGACCCCATCGCTGCGCCATGCAACTGCAAAGCCAGTAACGAATAGGCTGAACAAGTGGGCTCAAACCGGCAGGCAGACCCCAGCCAAGGGCTCAAGAACAAACGATAGGCTTTGACCAGACCTATCAAAACAGCCCTGATCATGGCTAAGCACCCGGAGATGTCGAGGACAGGGGCAACACAGCGTTATTGAACAACTGCTTCAACTCCCCGTGAATAGCAGACCTGAGCCGATCAGATGAGGCGCTGATAAACAATTTCTTGTCAAAGCCGGCCCGCAAGCGCACCACGTGGGCCACAGTGGGTAGGAGCGACCCGAAATCTGCGCCGACACTGAATATTTGGCGCTTGATAGCATTTCTTGTGACGGCTCTGTTAGCCAGGCGCTTTGGCACCAGCGCGCCAATTCGAGTGCTGTCTTGGGCCAGCAAAGTCTGCTTTCGACGCCCATTGCCAGCCGATCCGGCAACCATCACGTTCAGTCCATTGCGGTGCATGGCAAAGTGAACCGTGCGAGACACGATTACGCCAGCCAGCACGGCCTGAAACTCGCTGTGTGTCTTCAGTCGCTGCACTTAGGATCGTGACGCCAGAGTTGCGGTTGAGCTATGCGCTACACCGACCGCTGAGGTTAAACGGCCAGGCGCTTGCGTCCCTTGGCGCGACGGGCATTGATCACTGCACGGCCGCCGCGGGTCTTCATGCGAACCAGAAATCCGTGGGTGCGGGCGCGACGAATCTTGGAGGGTTGGTAAGTGCGTTTCATGGTGGAAATCCTAAAGTACTCAGTCTTCTCAATAACTGAACGCTGGCAACAAGCCGCAGCGCGCCTCAGTCACATCTCTTCCCCGACATTGTTAGGGTAACCCATGATTATCGCCAATTTTTCAAAGACTGACAATAGCCAGATAGCATAGCTAACCCAGCTTCCGGAGGTGTCATGCCTCGGCGAGGTCCGGATCGTGATCCAGCGCAGCTCAATGAGTTAGACCACGCCGGCCTTGCCTACAAAGCAGCTGTCCGATTTGGAGTGTGCTCCTCATTTCCCCATAGTAGTTACCCTTGACTGTCATTTGAATGCCCGTTGCGCGTTAAGCTGGCGCTTGACCTTGTTTACGGTCTTTTTCTAAGAGGTCCCCATGTCCGCCATTACCCAAGATTTCGCCCCTCCGGTCGATTTGGCATTTTTCGATGAAACGGGCGGTGTCGGCATCGAATTTTCCCAACTCAAATTCGATCACCTGCTTTTCGCTGGATCCGGCCAGACCGGGCGCGCCGTGATGGCAGCGGCCGCCCAGAACCTGTGCCCGGTCGCGCTGGAATTGGGTGGCAAGTCGCCCGCCATCCTGTGCCACGACTATCCCCTGCGCAAAGCGGCAGAGTGGCTTCTATTTGTGAAACTCCTCAATGCCGGACAAATCTGCACCACGGTCGACCATCTGTACCTGCCCGAAGGCAAGAGGGCTGAATTTGCTGCGGCTGCCAAAGAGATCGTCGGCAAACGCTATCCCGATCTGGCATCACCGGACTTCACTTCCGTCATAGACGAAAAATCCTTCAAACGTCTGACCGCCGCACTGGAAGACGCCGAAGCCAAAGGCGCAACACTTATGCAATTGATTCCGGGTCCCAAATGGGATATAAGCGGCCGAAAGATCGCACCCCATATCGTTCTCAATACGCCGGCGGAAAGTGTCTTGCTAACCCGTGAGCTTTTCGATCGTATCTTGCCAGTCATTGAATGCGGCCCGCTTGAAGAACCGATTCGGGCCATCAACAATGGTCCCCGTCTTTTTGCGATCTATCCCTTCAGCAACGACAAGCAAACCATCCAGACGCTGCTGGACAAGGTGATGTCAGGCATGTCAGTGTCAACGACGCACTGTTCCACGTCGGCCAACACGACCTGCCGTTTGGTGGCGTGGCGAAAGCGGCATGGGCCATTACCACGGCTACGAAGGATTCACCACCTTCGCCAAGATGCGACCGGTGTTCTACCAGGCCTCATTCAGTGCGATCAAGTTCATGTGGCCGCCCTATGGAAAATTTGCCACCAAATACCTCGAATTTCTCACCAGATAAGCAAGCTTCAGAAAGGCAGTCAACCATGCAAACTCAGGAATTCGACTATGTCGTGATCGGCGGCGGTGCCGGCGGTTGCGTTGTGGCTAGTCGCCTCTCTGAAGACCCAGAAGTTTCGGTCTGTCTTCTGGAGGCCGGCGGCCCCGACAAATCTGCCTTCATCCAGGCACCACTGGGTTTTGCCGCCACCGCCCCTCTCGGAATCTACAGCTGGGGCTTCAACACGGTACCGCAACCGGGTTTGAATGGGCGCCGTGGCTTTCAACCCCGCGGCAAGGTATTGGGAGGCAGCAGTTCGGTTAACGCCATGGTTTACACCCGTGGCAACCGGCTGGACTACGACCAATGGGCTGAACTCGACAACCCCGGTTGGTCCTATCAGGATGTGCTACCTCTTTTCAAACGCTCCGAAAACAACGAGTGTTTTGGCGCCGATGACTACCGGGGCACGGGTGGTCCGCTCAATGTCAGCTACTTGCGCAGCCCCAGCCCCATCAACAAGGCATTTCTGGATGCCTGTGCAGATCAAGATATTCCCAAAACCAAGGACTACAACGGTGCCTCACAGTTTGGTTGTTCACCCGCTCAAGTCACGCAAAAGAATGGTGAGCGTTGCAGCGCTGCCAAGGCCTATATAACGCCGCATCTGGCCCGGCCCAATCTCACCGTCATCACTCATGCCCACACCCAGCGCATTCTTCTGGAAGGCAAGAGTGCAGTCGGCGCCGAGTTCTTCAAAGACGGTCAAACACAGCAGGTCAAAGCCCGGAAGGAGGTGCTTCTGTCTGGCGGTGCCTACGGCTCGCCGCAATTACTGATGTTGTCGGGCATCGGTCCAGCCGCCCATCTGCAGCAAAACGGCATTGAGGTCGTTCATGAACTACCGGGTGTCGGCCAAAACCTGCACGACCATGTCACCGCCGTCCTGATCTATCGCACCCAGCGCAAGGAGTCCACGTTCGGGATTTCCTGGTCCGGAATGGTAAAAATTTTTCGCAGCATCTTTGAATGGCGCAATGAGCGCAAAGGCATCATTACCAGTAACGTCGCCGAATCACAGGGCTTCATATTCGCCGACAAGACCGAAAAGTCTCCCGACATCCAACTCGCCCTGTGCACCGGTATTGTGGACGACCATACACGCAAGAATCACATGGGCCACGGTTACACGTTACATGTGACCCTGATGCGCCCAAAGAGCCGTGGCAGCGTCACCCTGCAAAGCGCCAGTGCGAACGACGCGCCGCTGATCGACCCACAGTTCCTGTCCGACCCTCGCGACGTCGCCACGCTCATCAAAGGAACACAAATTGGCTACGACATCATGCAAAGCGAAGCCTTTGCACCGTATCGGGGCAACATGCTCTACCCGTTGGAGCGCAACAACCCGGTCCAGATAGAGCAGTTTCTGCGCGATCACGCCGATACCGAGTACCACCCTTGCAGTACCTGCAAGATGGGCCCCGAAAGCGATCCGATGGCTGTGGTGGACGCTACGCTCAAGGTCTACGGCATTGACAAGCTACGCGTGGTGGACGCCTCCATCATGCCGCAACTGGTGACCGGCAACACCAATGCCCCGACGATCATGATCGCGGAGAAGGCGGCAGACATGATCAGGGCCGACGCTGCTTCAAAAGGGTAAGCAGATAACAACCGCTTCCAGTTTTCTTTTCGGTTAAATGGGTATCCCCTTCACGCACGCAGCGCCCATTTTCTTCTATACCACTTAGCCAGTCTCTGTCAAAGAGCAAGTTTGTGCATAGCTCTGGCATAAGGCGGCACTTATTCACAAAAATATTGAGATTTTGAAGTTGTTCATTTTTGGGTAGCATTGAAGAAGCAGAGTCACCCACATCTGTTGATCGCATGTAAGGCCATGATTTTTATTCAAAAAAGATCCTTGTCCCCAGCTGCAATAGACCTTTACCTACTACTACTATCTTTTAATAAGTAAATTAAGAAGATGATTGCAAGTCAATATATTTTCATTTACTTCTCTCTTCTCGGAAAGCACATATGCTATC
>CAIVLG010000230.1 GCA_903906695.1 uncultured beta proteobacterium
ACGGCCCCGGTGATCGTCCCCGAGAACGCCGCTGGCGTCAGCACGCCGCCGCTGGTGTTGAGCACCACCTTGTTGATGATCAGGTGCGTCGGCGTGTCGGTGTTGGTGATCGTACAGGTGATGGTGTTGCCCGCATCGGCCGCCGTAAGGGTCAACACATCGGTAGCCAGGGTGCCACCACCGCTGCAACTAAACGACCCAGCGGTGTAGCCGCTGGGTCCGCTCTCGCTGAGCGTGTAGACACCCACCGGTGCGTTGGTCGGGGCCACTGGCGCCGTACCAGAGATCACGCTCGGTCCGGTTGCTGTGAGCGTGAAAGCCGAAGCCAGGGCGCTGCCGCCACCGGTGTTGACCACCGTCTTGGTCAAAGCCAGCCTGGGCAGGCACGCGGCAGCTACAACGTCATTGGTGTCCAGGGTAACCGCCCCATTGAGCGCCAGCGCGCGTCCGTTCAGGCTGGCGCCGGTGTTCAGCGTAATGCTCGTGAGCGCGAGGACACTGCCCTTGAAAGCCGTTGTTGTTCCAAGTGTTGCAGAGCTTCCAACCTGCCAGAATGCCTTGCAGCTTTGGCCGCTGTTGATCGGGTTGACGGCCGAGCCGCTCGCAGTCGTCAGCGTGCTCCCGACTTGGAAAATGAAGACCGCATTGGGGTCGCCCTGCCCGTCGAGCGTGAGGGTCCCGGTCAATTGGGCCGAGCTGTTAAAGCAATAGACGCCGGCGGTAAGTGTCATGCCGCCCAGATCCTGCCCCGTTAAATTTGTGTTGCACGCTTGACCTGCAAGATTGCTGTAGGCAGTGAGGGCGGAATCTTGCGCAGCGATCGCGGTGGCACCACCGGAGTACAGCGTCCCAGTCAAAGTCCCCGGCGGAAAGCCAGTGATGGACGTGCCGGGAGAGACACCTAGATCACCGGCGATGGCGCTTGCGCCAGTGTTGGTCACGGTGGAGGCACCCAGAACAGCAAAGCTTTGAGCGCTACCCAATGCCGGTGCGCTCGCCGCCAGTGCCGGCTGGCAAAACCATACAAGTGCAGCCAAACCCAAACCCGCCAAAATCCGACAAAGATTTCGGCTGAACTCCGACTTGGTGTCGGCAACTAGGGATCCGCGGCGGCTTGTCAAGTGAAAGATCGAAATACAAGTCACGAATTTGCGACTCTGGACCCGACTTTCCTCGGTTGGCCAATCCCCGTCCGTGCGCTAGCGAACTCTTGTTAAGGTTTTTGAGCTTGTACGAGGGGAATATTGGGATCAACGATCTACACTGTCCAATGTCAGCGGAAGCATCTTGCGGGATGCCAACAAGGGCCGCATCGCGTTCATGGTTGCCAACAAACCGGACCCATTGCTGAGCAAGGTGCATGCAACCGGCGACATCCACCCGCTCGGCAGCGCCAGCGCCAGCGCCAGTGTGTTGGCACCTGCGATCAGCGTGTAGTTCTGGCGCACCAGGGCCAGCGCGTCGCGGCTGATGTCGATCGCTGGCAACAGCAGATGCAGGCCTTCTTCCATCAGCACCACATCAGCGGCGGCGCGCGCGATATCGGCACCGTCCACCAGCGAAATGCCAACGTCGGCCTGTGCCAGAGCCGGAGAATCGTTGACACCATCGCCCACCATGGCAAACGGACCATCGGTGGCAGCGCGCAGAGTGCGCACAATCTGCGCTTTGTCCTGCGGCAGCACCTCGGAATAGACCTTGTCAATGCCAACCGATTGGGCGATGCGCCGCGCCACGCCGTCGCGGTCGCCTGACAGCATCACAATCTCGCGCACACCGCGCCGACGCAGGCCAGCGACCACGGCACGTGCTTCCGGTCGCGGCTCATCGCTGCAGGCAATCGCCCCAACCAGGCTGTTGTCCAGCGCAACCAGCAAGGCGATGTGGCCCAAGCTTTCAATCTCGCCCAAATAGTTGCGTGCCTTGTGGGTGGCGATGCCCAAGCTGCGCAGATAGCGCTCGCTGCCGATGTGAATGCTGTGACCAGAGACCTCTGCGGCAACCCCAAATCCAATGACGAAATCGACGTTCTGGCACAGTGGCAGTTCCAGGCCTCGGACAGTGCGGGCGTGCAGTACCAGCGCGCGTGCCACGGGATGACGCAGTTCTGTTTCAGCCGCGGCTGCCAATTGCAAGACGCGATCAGCGCTGAGCTCGGCACAAAAGGGTCGCACTTCCAACACCGACAAGCGCCCGCATGTGAGAGTGCCCGTCTTGTCAAAGGCAATGCCACGCAGCGTGGCCAGATGCTCGACATGGCGCCCGCTCTTGATCAGAATGCCCTGGCGCGCTGCCCGCGTCATGGACGCCAGCACGCTGGTGGGTGCAGCAACTCGGATGCCGGTGCCATAGTCCACGATCGCCATCGACATGAAGCGATCTGCATTACCTGTCAATGCCCACAATGCAACATTGGTCGCCAGCAAGGGCGCTACCAGGCGGTCGGCAAACTGTTCGGCGTAGTTCTGTATGCGTGTCTCACCGACCGGAGCGGCTTCAATCAATTCCACGATCTTTGCCACGACCGTATCGGCGCCTGCCTCGGTGATTTTGACCGTGATGGAGCCTTCAACCACAGAGGAGCCGGCATACACCATGTCACCAACACGCCGCGTTGCGGGCGTTGACTCACCCGTGATATGGCGCTGATCCACAGCCGCCACCCCGCCGCTGACCCGGCCGTCTGCGGGCACCAGATCGCCGGCCAACATCAGTGTCATCTGATCGGCTATCAGAGTCTGCGCTGCCACCAGGGTCACACTGCCATCAATTTCGACGCGTCGGGCTTGCACCGTCTGAAAATCGAGCAACTGGCGAATATGGCCGCGAGATTGACCGGCCGTGAGTTCCCGCACGACATCACCCAGATGCACCATCAAGGCCATCAGTGCCGCAGTTCGTGGCTGCTGGCGCAGGACGGCAATGGCCAGCGCCAGACCATCGAGAAAGTCGACGTTCAATCTTCGCTCTTGAACCAGGGTTGAAAGCGCACGGCGCCAAATCGGCAGCCCGGTAAGCAGGATCAGAAGAATGGAAAACGGCGCGCCCGCTGCAGGCCCCAGCACCAAGGCCACGCCAGCCCATGCCAGTGCGCGCAAAGGTTGTTGGCTGCTGACCACCGGCTGAGTCACGAGGGCTGTGCCGTGAGTCTGCTCAAGTGTTGAAATCGTCGCCGGCTCCAGCAAGAGGGAAAAGAGATTTTCGATGTCTCCTTGGTGCTCCACAGTGACCGACTCACAAGCCAGGTTGAATTGAAAACTGTTCACCAGCGGGCTGGCCTTCAGTCTTCGCTCCAAAGCCTCACGCACGACGCGATCAAGGCGCAAGCGCGAGACTCTCAGGCGACAGCGACCCGGCACCTCATGCAAGACCAAAAAGCTCGGAGTTGAAGCGGCTGGACCGCCGCAGATTTGCAGATCATGCACGTCGTTTGGGCGGAGAAACGATCTGCACAAGCGGCGCACCGATGCGATGGCGATGCAAGGTGAGAAATGCGTTGAACGCAAAGGTACTCATCGTGAGCCACATGGGAGTTCCCCTGCCGCGCGCCTTGTGCAGCGTGGTCGCCGCAGCAACACCAAGTGGCAACAAGACCTTGAGGTCAAGATAGCCCTCACTTGCCTTGCGCAAATTCGAATCCAGTTGCTCGGCAGTAGACACGATCGATTCGGCCAGACGGGAGTGACGTGCAAGATAGCGGACGCCGCTCGTGACCGCCTCGTCAACTTCAGCCAATAACGCATCCTCGCCCTCCAGGCGAAGCCAGGAGCCCACTTCTGGGTCCTCCTGCAGTCGAAAGTGAAACACGGTGTCGGCCGGCCGGTAGTCGACAACAATGCTCGATGACAAGGGATTGACCCGCACCGAATCCACGCCGTGCAGTGCGCCGATCACGCTCTGCACTGCGGCAAAAAATTCCGCCTCCGCTCGAACACCCATCACCTTGATGCGCAGTCGGCCAGGCACGTGGTGAACGATGCGTGCTGCCCGCGCGGCCTTATCGACGCTGGTGACCACGTCAATGCACAGGCAACTCGCCAGTTGCAGCCACAACCTTGCTTGAGGCATGATTGCGCATCGCAGACTTGGGCTGCTGCTCTTGCTCGTGCTTTACCTCTGCGACCAGATCATGAACCTGCTCGCTGGCCTCGGCCACCACTTCGCGGGCCTTTTGGCTCATGGAAAAACCGGCACGAACAGCGCCTTTGATCATGGGTCGTACATAGCTGCTCATTTCAGGGAACAGCTTGCCCAGCAGGATGGCGCCAGCACCAATGATGAGGCCAGGAATGAGCTCAACCTCAATCAGCGCCGCGCCGACAACGATGGCCGCTGCCGTTGCCACGCCAGCCGCCTCGCCTGACAGCAAATCCTTGCCCCGGGCAATGAAATTGCTGGCGCTTTTGGCTTCCCCAACGACAGTCTCTTGATCATGCAGAGATTGATCGCTTCGCGCCGTATAGGCGAAGTCAGTTGCTTTGATGACATCGGCTTCCTGTGCCTCGATGGGATGGCGATTTCCGTCTCCGTTTGCTTTGCGATGCGGCAAGACCTCGGTGTGCAGAGGCTGACGCGCAGTCCTCTTCTTTATTGTTACCACTGATTTCTCCTGGATAAGTTGAGCAAACTCGGTGCGAGTGGGCGAGAAAATGGCCTACCTGACCCAAATATGACAGCTTGTCACAATTACATCTGTACGCCAGCGAACTTTCGAACTTTCGTTATCCGACCAAACCGTACAGTCTCAAAGACCCATGAACGCAATGGATGATTCGCTGCGCCCCGGGGCGTGTCTCAAAGTCCGCGCACCGACAGCAGCAGCGGCCAGGGGTAGGTCCCGGGCGTCGTGTCCGGATGCAGGATGAAACGAAAACTCAGTTCGTGCGTCTGATTCGAGACCTGCGGGCCGCGCTGAACAATAGCGCCACCATCGGCACCCAGCTGAATTGTGTTGCCCATGCCATCGACGTGCACCGACTCAAAGAGGTTTCCAACCGGATGAAATTGCATGAGATAACCGGACCCCTTGTTCGTCGTCACCAAAAAACGCAAGGCCGCAGGAACCTCGACCTGACCGCGCGCGACATCGGTCGCGGAAATCTCGAGCTGCTTGGCCTGATAGCTGGTTTGCAGTTTGGCACTGGCAACCACCATGGCAGAAACCGGCATCGCTGCACTATTTTGGGCGGCCTGCGCTGAAGGTACCATGGGCGCGAGCGGCGCCAGGCCGGTTGCAAGCACCAGCGCGTAGGCGATGAGCTTCTTCTGCAGCAACAGACCGACTTCGACCTGTCCCTTGCTGGCATGTCCGGCATCAACCAACTCCTCGCCCAGACGTCGGCCGCTGCTAAGCTGGCTCAGCAGGGCGCTATCAAGTTGGTTTCGCGTAATCTTGCCGCTGGCAACCAGGATGTTGCCCAGCGCGAATTTGTGCGGGGTCGGCGTCATACCCGCATGGTAGCGCTGAAGCTCCAAGAACACATCTTTTTCGCGTGGCGTCAGCATAACTTCTCCGATCATCACAACACTAGAAATCGCCATGGCGACGCGCCATCGCATCAATGTGCCAGACCGCGATGAACATCGCTGCAACAGCCGGCCCAAGAACAAAACCGTGGATGCCAAACACGGCCATGCCGCCGACGGTCGTGATCATCACGATGTAGTCGGGCATGCCGGTGTCCTTGCCAACCAGGATCGGCCGCAAGAAGTTGTCTGTCAACCCGATCACCAGCAAGCCGTAAGCAATCAGTGAAACACCCTGCCAAAGCGAGCCGGTTGCCAGAAAGTAGAGCGCCACCGGCAGCCACACCAGCGCCGCTCCAATGGCCGGCAAAAGTGACAAGAAGGCCATCAGCACAGCCCATAGCAGGGCACCACTGACGCCCAGAAGCCAGAAGGCAATGCCACCCAACGCGCCCTGCAGGCCCGCTATCAGCAGATTGCCTTTGACAGTGGCCCGTATCACCGTGCCGAACTTGCCCAGCAACTCTTTCTTGTGTGCCGGTGCCAGCGGAATCGCAGTGCGCATACTGAGTACTACCCTGTCGCCGTCACGAATCAGGAAGAACGCCAAATACAAACTGATGAACAGACTGACAACAAACTCGAAAGAATACTGCCCCATGCTGAATGCCTGTGTCGCGATGTACTGTGTGCCCTGCGCCAGGAGTGCCGTGGTGCGCTTTAACAGAGCATCGAAGTTGGCCAGCCCAAAGCGCTCAAGCAGCGTTGTGATCCAGAGCGGCAGTGCATCGTAGACGCCATGGAAGTAGAGCGCAGGGTTCAACTCGCCGGATTGCAGTCGCTGGTACACCATTGCGGCCTCGCGCGCCAATGCAGCTGCCAGCAACACCACGGGGAGAATAACAATCAGCAGAACCAGCAACAGCGTCAGCAACGCTGCCAGATTCGAACTGCGATGGAGATGTGGCAGCAGCCGGCGGTACACCGGCGCGAACAACAGCGCGATGATGGCACTCCACAGGATGGCCGCATAGAACGGGTACAGGATGTAGCCCAAAGCCAAGGTGACTGCCAGCAACAACAGCAGCAGCGCTCTTTTCTCGACATAGCCCGAGCTTTGATCAGTGGCGGGATTCATTTTTCCTCTGTGGGTTAACGCACTGACGGGATCGCGCTTTGTGCCTAAGCTTGCCCTCGGGTCAGCATTGAAATGGCTGGCACATTGAACTTACCGACCGATACTTCCAAGGAAAAAATGATGAGTCTGGGAACCATACTGTTGATCGTTCTGATCTTGATGTTGTTTGGAGCTTTTCCGAGCTGGCCGCACAGCAGAAATTGGGGCTATGGTCCCAGCGGTGGACTGGGATTGCTGCTCATCGTTCTGATTGTGCTGCTATTGACAGGACGGCTTTGAGCGGAAACCAGCGCCATGGACGGCTCCAGGCGAGCAGTCCTCCAACCACGAATGCGCCGGCCACCAGGCCCAGAGGATGGCGCTGCGCGGTCGGCAACACAGCCGCGTTGGCGGTATCCTGGAGCGTGACTGCCGCCAGTCGGTAAGCATGCCTGCTCCACCACGCTTTTGCCACTTCCATGGCCAGGTTGAGGCCCGGGATGGTCTTGTCTTTTGTTGCCCCCGCCAGCGTTCCAGGCTCGACAATCAAAGCTCGTTGCAGGCGTAGGCGCGATTGCGCCAGGCGCTCGCAGGCCGATCGTGCAGCCAAAGCGGGCAGCCCGGCTTTCATGTCCGGCTCACCTTGCGCAGCATCGCGATGTCGGCGCGCAGCTGTTCCATCAGCTTTTCGAACGCGGCGCCATCGCTGCGCGAGCGCACTTGAATCAAGCACCCCAGGGCAAGCGCACAAGGCAGCAAGGGGGCGCCAAGCAAGGCCCAGGGCGCACGAATATTTTCTGCAGGGGTCACCGCCCACAGCATCCACGCCACGCCGGCAAGCACTGCAGCCACCGCCAGACAAGCGATCGCCAGTGCACTCAGCCATAGCTGACGCTGCCACAGCGCGGAAGCACTGCGGAACTCGGTTGACACGAGTTCTGAATAGGCATCGACGTGCTCAACCAGCAACTGCGGTTGCGTCAGGGACAGTCGAAGCAGCGTGTACAACATGGGAGCACCTGTGCGGCAACTGAGACCAGACTTTTAGTGATGCCCGGCGCGTGAATGACTGACCAGACTGACCAGCGCCATCAACGCGGCGCCGGTGGCGGCCGCGATCAGCATCGCCTTGACCGGGTCGTCCCGGATGTATCTGACCGTGTTGTCGGAGGCATGCTGCGCTTTGTCGCGCAATTGGCGCGAGCTTTCACGCACGCCGTCCAGGGCATCGCTGGCGACGCGCTGGCTTGCCTTGATCGCGTGATCAGCCGACTGTGCAACCTGATCGGCGATTTCGCCAACATGGTCGATTGATTTATTGTCAAACATTTGATTTCCTTTGAGTGGGGTTGTAGGGGGTCCGATGGAAGAACGATCAGCGCTTGCGGAGAAATCCAAATAGAAAACTGGCTACCGCCAGAATCAGGAAGACAGCAAAAAGAATCTTGCCGATTTGCACCGCACTGGCCGCAATTCCGCCGAAGCCGAACACGGCGGCGATCAGCGCGATGACAAAGAAAACGACGGCATAGTGCAGCATCAATAAACTCCCGATTTACGGCTTGCCAAAGCTTGCCTTGGCTTGCGTCAGGCAACCGTCCTTGGCGGTGGAGGCCAGGGCATCGCACTTTTCCTTCTCGACTTTGTACTGCGCTTCGCGCTTTTGGGCGGCGGCGTCATTGCGGACATCGGCCTTCTTGGTTTCAGCCTGGGTCAATGCGTCGCTGGTTTTTTCACTGGCCGTTCTGTTGGCCTGTGCCGTCTTCAACTGGACTTCCGCGTCGGCCACGGCAACCGTCTGAGCTGCCTTTGCCTCCTTGACGCAGACGTCCTTGACGTTGCCTGCCAGATCATCACAGCGCTGCTTGGCCACGTCGTAAGTTGCACGCGCGCTGGCAAGGCGCACTTTGTAGTGAGCCTGAAGGCTCGGCTTGTAGTTGGCATGGAGCTCGGCTTTGGCGATGCTTTCCTTGCCTTTGGCCTCTGCGACGCAGATATCCTTGGCGTTGCCGGACATGGAGCCGCAAGCGGTCTTGGCAGAGCTGTACTCCGCCGAGATCTTTTGCTTGGCGGCCTTGTAGTCGCTCTTGGACATGCCTTGGGCTATTGCGCTGGCACTGAATGACAGTGCCAGCGCCAGCGCGCCTAAGCCAATTATTGTTTTGTTCATAGGGGTTACCTCGGTTATTTAGCGGCTGCCACTGCATCCTTGACGGCTTCCCGCGCATGCTTGACAGTTTCTTTGGCGTCTCCGAGTCTCTCCTCGGCTTTGCCGGACACCTGCTTTTGAATTCCCTTGGCTTGCTGCTCTTTGTTGCCTACCAATTTGCCGGCTTCCTCCTGCACTTTTCCAACGACGTTCTTGACCGCACCATGGGCCTGGTTCTTGTTTATCATGATTTTTCCTTTGATTAAGTAGTTGCTACGCCTGTGAACCAATAGTTGGTTGACGCAGGAATACTATGAATTTCGCGAAAAATGATCTGTGCGCCTGCGTACATAGGCGCAATTCAATCAAGAATTTCTCAGCCAGATCCTGCACCACGCCAGAGCCTGCATGAGGTTTGAACGTGCCGCATCGCTCAGGGACGCACCGAGCTCGAAACGTTCGCCCCGAATCGCCAACAGCGTGCTGGGCGGCGCTGCCTCACCTCGGAGTTCCCAAAACACGTGCAGCAGGGCCGACGGAGACAGGGCATGCGTGCCAAGACTGACATCCGGCGCAGCTGGCAGAATGCGGGCCTCAAAGGGAGCGCAGCAGCTCAGGCTGGCATCGACAAACAGCACGCGCGCTCGACCCACCAGGTCCAGCGCATGCTCAATCTGAAGTTGGTAATCGTCAAGAAACTCAACACCGGCGCCAGGTTCCGCAGTCGCACGCAAGGACTCAACACACAAGGGCCCGAGTGCGTCGTCGCCGCGGCTGCGGTTACCCCAGCCAAAAACCAACAGAGGCGCCACAAGTCGGAGCGGCACCGTCATGCAGACCAGTCTATCGGCACATTCAATTCACGACGCAATTCGCCTTGCTGCGACTTGAGGAGACGGTCTATCAGTTCGCCGTTGGCGCCTAGCAATGTCACATCCAGCGGCATCTGGCCCATAGCATGAGTAGCGCATGACAGGCAGGGATCGTAGGCGCGGATCGCCACCTCGATGTGGTTCAACAGGCCTTCGGTAAGTTCGCGCCCGTCGAGGTACTCACGCGCCACGGACCGCACTGCCTCATTCATGGCCTGGTTGTTGTGGGTGGTGGAAACAATCAAGTTGCAGCGCGTCACCAGATCATCGGCGCCCACTTCATAGTGGTGAATCAGCGTACCGCGCGGCGCCTCGATCACGCCAACGCCGGCGCTCCGGCGTGGCCCATCTGCCATCAACTCACCGGACACGATATCGGGATCGTCGAGCAACTCCCGGATGACTTCAATGCAATGCAGCAGCTCGACCATGCGCGCCCAGTGGTAAGCGAGGGTCGCGTGAACCGACGCACCGTTGCCACAGGCAATGAATTCACGACGCTGCACTTCGGCCAGCGGACTTGGTATGAAATCGCAGTTTTGCAGCCGCGCCAGTGGCCCAACCCGGTACCAACCGAGCTCAGGCCCAAGGCTCTTGAGAAAGGGAAACTTGAGATAGGTCCAGGGCTTGACCTCTTCTTCAATCAGCTCCAGGTATTTCTGATCTTCGACACCCTCAAAGAGTATCTTGCCGCTTGAATCGCGCGCGCGCAGCATGCCGTCGTACAGATCCAGCGCCCCATCGGAGCGCACCAGAGACAGCATGTTGGATGGGAAGCTGCCAAAGTTGTTGTACAGCTCCGGATTCTGCGCATGCAGCTGTTTGGCAATTTCCACGGCGTCCTGCGCCCAAAGCGTCACCTGCCTCATGTCCCGCTGAAGCAGTACGCGATCCTCCAGGCTGACATGCTTGTTGACGCCACCCGGCACCGAGCCGGTGCCATGCACCCGTTTGCCGGCCGTAGCTCGAATCACCTCCTGGCCAAACTTGCGCAGCAGCACGCCCTTTCTGGCGATGTCCGGGTGCGCCTGCACCACCCCCACGATGTTGCGCCGGTTCACTTCGGAGTCGAAGCCGAACAGCAAGTCCGGTGACGCCAGATAAAAGAAGTGCAAGGCGTGCGACTGCATCACCTGTCCGTAGTGCATCAGCCGGCGAATCTTTTCAGCCGAGCGTGTGACCGGCATGGCTCCGACAACGCGATCAAAGGCCTTGGACGCCGCCAGGTGGTGCGACACCGGGCAGATGCCGCACAGGCGCTGCACCATCACCGGCACTTCCCAATAGGGCCGACCCTCAATGAATTTTTCGAAGCCGCGAAACTCGACTATGTGCAGCCGCACTTGGTGCACGCGGTTTCGCGCGTCCAGCAGAATGGTCACCTTGCCATGCCCTTCGACGCGCGAGATCGGGTCGATGGCGACTCGGCGCAGGCCTGTTGAGACAGCAGCAGGGTCGGCAGTTTCAAGCGATAGTGCCATGGTCAGTCGTAGTGCAGCAAGCCGATGCCAAGGTGCGGCGTGCGCCCGGCCATCAGATCGGTCAGAAAACGCCAGAACGCATCAGCCGGCGGTGGGCAGCCAGGCAGGAAATAGTCCACATGGACCAGCTCGTGAATCGGGCGTACCTTGTTCAGCGGCAGCGGCAGCTCGGGGTCGTTCGGGATAGCGCTGCCGTTGCTCATACCGGGTCGGCTGCGGTAGACATCGGTCAACAGTTTCGCCAGATCGAGATGGTTGCGCTGCGCCGGCAGACCGCCATTGATGGCGCAGGCTCCAACGGCGACCAAGGTCTTGCAGTTCGCGCGGAATTCGCGCAATACCAGAACATTTTCAGTATTGCACAGACCGCCTTCAATAAGACCGATGTCGCATAGGCCCACCTGCTTGAGGTCGGTCAGCGGTGATCTGTCGAATTTGATGTACTCCATCAGATCGAACAGGCGCTCATCAATGTCAAGAAACGACATGTGGCATCCGAAGCAACCAGCCAGGGAAACGGTTGCAATCCTGAACTTGCGCGGCATGATGGACATCGTCGGCTCAATCATTCAGTACCGCCCTGCACTTCCTGCGCCACCGACCTCATGTCAAAGCGGCGTTGGCCGATGGGAACTGAAAAGCCGCGCCGCTTGGGCAGGATCACGCCGACAGGACAGATGCTGGCGGCGCGGTCATGCAGCGTCATGGCACTGTCAGCCAGTTGGCCGGATTCGCTGTTGACGAGCAAGTGGGTCGCTATGCCATGACCGCCGATGGCAAAGACGGCCTTGCCATCGACATCGCGGCTGGCCTTGACGCACAGCTCACAGAGGATGCAGCGATTGAAATCGAGCAGGATGTCGGGGTGACTGGCATCGACCGGACGATCCGGGTAGAACTCCTCGAAATGCGGCCCTTCCATTCCCATCTGGTAGGCCGTTGCCTGCAGCAGGCAGTTTCCGCTTTTTTCGCAGCTTGGGCAGAAGTGGTTGCCTTCGACAAACAACATCTGCAGCAGCGTCTTGCGCTGACGATTCAGTTCGTCGGTATTGCTTTCGACCACCAGACCGTTAGCCGCCTGCACGGTGCAGGCAGCGCCAGGGTGACCATTGACCTTCACCTGGCAGAGGCGGCACGAACCCTGGGCCTGGAAGTCGGGATGCCAGCACAGATGCGGGATGTAGTGGTGAGCGCGGGTAGCCGCCTGCAACAGTGTTTCCCCGGCGCTAAACGGCACCTGCTTGCCATCGAGCGTGAAGCTGTGCAGAGCTTGGTCCGTGTCCGTCATGGTTCGTTCTTCAGGTGGGCGCCGGCATCATGGCGGTGGGTCATGCGCCGCGCGACGGAGAGCTCTGCGTCGAGATCGAAGGCGGGCTCAAAATGCGGCGACTGCACGCGCTGCTCGTAGGCTGGACGAAATTTGGCGATGGTGTCGCGCAAAGGGTTGCAAGCGCTGGCGCCCAAGCCACAATGGCTGGCGCTGTGCAGCAGATTGTCGAGCTCTGTCAGTACCGAAAGATCGGCGCTTGAGCCTTGCCCTGCCGCCAGCTTGTCCATGCGCCGTGCCACCAGCGTAGTACCGACCCGGCACGGTGTGCAAAAGCCACAGCTCTCGTGCGCAAAGAAATGGGCAAAACTGCGTGCAACCTGAAACATGTCGCGTTTGCGGTCAAACACCATAAAGGCGCCAGCCGTCGGCACGTCCTCAAAAGCAATCAGCCGGTCGAACTCGGAGTCAGACAGGCATACGCCAGAAGGCCCGCCAACCTGCACCGCCAATGTGTTGCGCGCTCCGCAGTCTTGCAGGATGCGATCAATCCGGGTACCGAACGGGTATTCGTACAGGCCCGGGCGCTCGCAGTCCCCCGACACCGAGTGGATCTTGGTACCGGTGGACTCTTGCGTGCCAATGCCGGACCACCATGCACCGCCGCGCTGGGCGATGTGGCTGACGGCACAAAAGGTCTCAACGTTGTTGACGACGGTCGGGTGGCCCAGATAGCCGTGCTCGGTAGGAAAAGGCGGGCGAATGCGCGGCGTGCCGCGCTTGCCTTCGAGCGACTCGATCAGCGCGGACTCCTCGCCGCACACATAGGCGCCGGCACCAACGTGGATGTCGATGTCGAAATCAAAACCCGCGTGACCGAGGATGCTTTGGCCCAGCAGTTGCGCCTTGCGTCGACGTCGCAGTACCGCCGACAGGGGCTCCAGTAGAAAACGGTACTCGCCGCGCAAGTAAAGCAGACCGCTGCGCGCACCAATCACATGGGCTGCAATCGTCATGCCATCCAATACCGCATCAGCGTGGCAGCTCAGCAATACGCGGTCCTTGAAGGTGCCGGGCTCGCCTTCGTCGGCGTTGCAGACCACCACACGTTCACTACCGTGTGCCTGACGACAGAGCTCCCATTTGAGTGCCGTCACAAAGCCCGCGCCACCGCGACCTCGCAGCTTGGAGCGCATGATCTCTGCCAGCGTTGCTTCAGGTCCGCGCGCCAGCGCCGCCGCCAACGCGATCCCCGTCGCAGCAGGTTCAGCAAGAAGTACATCAGAGCGCTGGATATTGTCTTGTACCTCAAACCATTGCACTGGCCATTGCGGCACAGGCACTCGTGCGCGAATCAGCTCAGCCATCTCTGCCACCCGAGCGGCATCAAGCCGTGTGACGACCTGCTGATGATTTATCAGCAAGGCCGGGCCCTGATCGCACAGACCGGTGCATGAAGTCTTGTCCACGCTGACCAGGTCATCCTCGCCAAGCCGACCCGGCGCCACAGCAAGACGACGGCAGAGCTCTGTCATCAGGGCCTGGCTGCCCAGCATGCGGTCGGTGATGTTGTCGCTGAACAATATGCGGTAGGCACCGACCGGCTGCTTATGCAAGAAGCGGTAAAAGCCAGCTACACCCTGCACCTGCGCCAGCGTCAATCCAAGCGCGCTGGCGACCCTGGCAAGGTAGTCGCGCGGCAACCAACCTAGCGAGCCCTGCAACTCACGCAGAACTTGCAGCAAGGATTGCGGCTCCCTTGGGTAGCGATCAAGTACCAGGTCAAGAGTCTGTTGCTGCATGGGCTCAAGAATAAGGCCTGCTTGAGATCATGAAAAGCATTACTTGCGTTGACGCTGCCATAGATCAAAGTCAAAGCAAACGCCTAGTCGGAATTTTGTAGCCGTGTTCACGGAACAAGCGCAAGCAGGTATCGACACCAAAGGCGGCCCGGTACGCGCAACGCCTTGTCGACTGCCGACATTGTTGCCGCGCTACCCTCTCTGTCGGCGTAGTGTTGAAATGCCCGCGAAAGCCATCAATGCCACAAGCATGATCATCGCCCATTCGGACAGTGTCGGAATCGATTCCACTGACGGCGGAACCGGCCCCATAAAGGTATTGGTAAAGGTACAGGCAATGGCCGAGCCTGCCGCCGTCGCAGTTGGATCCAGTGTGACGGTGCGGGTCCCGATGTTCGGGGTTGCGGCGCCTCCAGTACCGAGTCCGGTACAACTGATCGAGGCCAGCGTGTAGCCTGCCGGTGGCGCTGATTCGGTAATCGTGGTGCTCACGCCGGCTGTCGTCAGCGTCCGCAGTGCTCCGGCCACGCCGCTCCCGGAGGTCAGCGTGGTGATCGATTGGTTGGCAAAGCCGTTGCTACCGGTGAAGCCAAACGTATTCACAGCACCGTTGGATACTTTGGTCACCGTCACCGTGGGCAAGACAGGGGTGTAGGTATTGGTAAACGTACAGGCAATGGCTGCTCCCGCCGCTGTAGCAGCTGCATTCAGCGTGACGGTACGCGCCACGAGGTCCGGCGTTGCCGCTCCTGAACCCACTCCTGTGCAACTGATCGAGGTCAGCGCGTAACCTGCCGGTGGCGCTGATTCGGTGATCGTGGTAATCACACCGGCTGCGGTCAGCGGCTGCAGTGCCGCGGCCACGCCGGTCCCGGAGGTCAGCGTGGTGATCGATTGGTTGGCAAAGCCGTTGCTACCGGTGAAGCCAAACGTATTCACAGCACCGTTGGATACTTTGGTTACAGTGACCGTGGGCATCACCGGACTGCAGGTGCCAGGAACGGTAATTGTGTTGGCGTCGGTTGTGACCGTGCCACCGGCCGCAAGCGCTCTTCCTGTCAAGACCGCGGTATGCCCCAGCGTGATGCCAGCAGCGTCAATGATGGTCCCCACAAAGGTGGAGTTCGCACCCAGCGTCGTGGCACTGACGGGAGCCCAATACACGTCGGTAGCACATGCATTGACCAGGTTGACGACGGAGTCGGCTGCTGTACTGAGCGCCGCCGCCGATACACCTGCTCCGGGCCTGAAGATGTAGACACCGGATCCGCTGAGGGTCACCGTTGAGCCAATGCTCATGGCACCCGAACTGCTGTAGCAACCGGGCGGGATCACCCCCGGCGTCCCACCGCCCACGACTGCGGAACTCAAATCAACCGCTGCGCCGAGAGTCACGCAGGTGCCCAGTTGCGAATCCAGTGCCGCGAGGGCCGTAGCTTGATCCGCGATTTGTGTATTGCAAGGGGTAACTATCGCACCGGCAATGGTTGTCGGCGGCAGCACAGGCGCCGTTGTATAACACGCGGCCCCGTTGACATTGGTCGGGTTGGCATTGTTGGTAAACGTGTCTGACACGATGCCAAAAGTGCTGGTGGTTCCAAGCGGTGGCGCTGTTGCCGCCAACGCAGCGCCGCTTTGCCCCAGCGAGAGAAGCACCGCAAACCCCAAATTTGCCAGAGCGGCCTGACAACTTCGCCGGACACTGAATCTGGCTTTGGCTGGAGGTGATGGCATATGCACTGAAGGCATGGCGGAGGCGGTCTGTGCGCACATTGATGGATACCTTTTCAGAATGTTTTCGACGAAGCGGAAGCGGAATGCGGACGCCGCCGGGCGGTCGGCAGCATCCACCCGTGAGGCTACGCAACCGGTGCCGTCCGTTCTGTGCGGTAGCGCACATTGCAGATGTTTCTTCAAACTCTGCAACGCGCTACTCGTGCCGCAGCGCTTCAATCGGGTCCATGCGCGCCGCCCGGCGGGCCGGAAAGTAGCCAAACAACACGCCAATCCCCGCCGAGAACAGCAACGCCAGCAGGTTGATGGAGAGATCAAACGCATAAGGCACGTCCATCACGATCGACAAGCCATAGGACGCGGCGGTGGCAATCACAACGCCCACCACACCCCCCAACGCAGAGAGCACCACGGCCTCGATCAGAAATTGCAGCAGCACTTCGCCTTCGAGCGCACCTACCGCCAGGCGCAGCCCGATCTCGCGCGTGCGTTCGGTCACGCTGACCAGCATGATGTTCATGATGCCGATGCCTCCCACCAGCAAACTGACCGCCGCCACGGCGCCCAGCAGGTTGGTCAGCACCCCCATGGTGCTGGAGAGCGTCTCGGCCAACTGCTGCGTGTCGAAGATATTGAAGTTGTCGTCATCGGATTCTGCGAGCTTGCGCCGCTCGCGCAGCAATTGCCGCAAGCTGGCCTTCAGGGGCACGCTGTCGGCACCATCCTGCATCGACACCAGCAGCACGTCGACCTTGCGACTGCCGGTGACGCGCCGCTGCAAGGTATGCAGCGGAACGACCACCGTGTCGTCCTGGTCGCCCATGCCGCTCTGTCCCTTGGATGCGAGGATGCCTATGACATCACATGAGAACTGCTTGACGCGCAATTGCTCACCCAGACCGGTCAATCCCACCGTGCCACCGAAGATTTCACGGCGTACGGTCTCGCCGATGATGCAGACGGCTGCGCCGCCCAATTGCTCGTCGGGCTCGAAAATTCGACCCTGGCGCAGCTTCCAGTTGCCAGTTGCAAACCACTCGTTAGTGCTGCCGGTCACATTGGTCACCCAGTTGCGGCCGTTGGCGACCACCGTCACACTGGCGCGCCCTTGCGGTGCCACCGCCGCAACGCCGCCGACTTGGGACTGGATCGCTTGGGCGTCGGCTTCGATGAAATGCGGAACCCCACCGCCGCCGCCGCCACCGCCGCCACCCGGTCCGCGCTGGCCTGGACTGACCATCAACAGGTTGGTGCCCAGGCTGGTGATCTGTAACTGAATCGACTGCGTCGCCCCATTGCCCAAAGTGACCATCGTGATCACCGCGCTGACGCCAATGACAATGCCCAGAATGGTCAGGAACGAGCGCAGCATATTACGCTGCACAGACCGCAGGGCGAGCAGGAAGACGCTGTAAAGCATCAGGCGGTCTCCGCTGGCGCCAGTTGAGCGGAGACTGAGGCGACTGGATTCGGATTGACCACATCCTTGGCAACGCGACCATCCACAAAATGCACCATGCGCCGGGCATAGGCGGCCATGTCGGGCTCGTGCGTGACCATCAGCACGGTGATCCCCTTGTCGCGATTGAGCGCCAGCAGCAAACTCATGATTTCGATGCTGCGCTGGGTATCAAGGTTGCCGGTGGGCTCGTCGGCCAGCACCACGGCCGGTTCCGTGACGATGGCGCGCGCAATCGCCACGCGCTGTTGTTGCCCGCCAGAAAGCTCCGACGGCGTGTGGCGCTCCCAGCCAGCCAAGCCAACCGATTGCAGAGCCTTGGTGGCTGCCACGCGGCGCACACTGGCGCTGTCGCCTCGGTACAGCAACGGCAGTTCTACATTCTCTTGAGCCGAGGTGCGTGCCAGCAGGTTGAAACCCTGAAAGACAAACCCGAGGTAGCGCCGGCGCAAGCGTGCGCGCTGGTCGCGCGAAAGCGACTCCACATGCGAGCCTTTGAACAGGTATTGCCCGGCGCTGGGGGTATCAAGACAGCCCAGGATGTTCATGGCAGTGGATTTGCCCGAGCCGCTGGGACCCATGATGGCCACAAACTCACCGGCGGCAATATCCAGGTCTATGCCCTTGAGCGCCATCAGCTCCGAAGCACCGCTGCCATAGCGTCGGGTCACGCCGCGCAACTGGATCAGCATGGCGCTCATGGCGAGGCGAACGCTTTCTGGTCGGTGATCACCAGCATTCCTGCCAACAGGTCACCGCCCGTGATCTCGGTCATGTGACCATCCGTGATGCCAGGCGTCACGGCCACGGAAACCGGTTTGCCGTCCTTGGGCAGCACCCAGACCTGCTTGGCCAGAGCGGTGCTGGCGCCTGAGGCCGCTGACTTGCGCGTGCGGTTGCCGGGCATGCGCGGCGTCAGGCTGGCAAGGACGCCGCCTTTTGCGGCGGTGCTGCCTGCAGTCTCGGTCGGGCTGAAACGCAAGGACGTGTTGGGCACCAGTAACACATCGGTGCGCGTACTGGCGGTGATGGTTGCCGTGGCCGTCATGCCGGGACGCAGATTGAGGTCGGCGTTGTCAACGTCCAGATAGGTCAGGTAGGTCACGACGCTGTCGGTGATGGTGGAGCCAAAGCCGACCCGGGTGATGCGGGCCGGAAACTTGCGACTGAGGTAGGCGCTGACCGTGAAAGTCGCGTTCTGGCCTACCTTTACGGCGCCCACATCGGCCTCGTCCACGTAGACCCACAGGCGCAGCTTGTTCAGGTTTTCGGCCACCGTGAAAAGCGTCACGGCCTGCAAGGAAGCTGCGACGGCGTTGCCGGGATCGACTGAACGTGTCAGAACCACGCCGTCGGCGGGCGCGCTGATCGAAGCCTTGGACAGATTGATCTCATCGGTTGAGAGCGCCGCTTGTGCGTCCCTGACGCTGGCGCGGGCGCTGGCTTCATCTGCGTTGGCCCGGGCAAGCGTTGCGCGGGCACCGTCGAGTTCTGCTTTGGACGGCACTTTGCCGCCGGAAAGGCGCGCCACCTCTTCAAAACGCGCCAGACCGGCGCTGGCCTCTTTGACAGTCGCCTGCGTCTGCTCGACCTTTGAATTCGCCGATGAGAGCGTCGCCTTTGAACGAAGAATCTGGCCGTTCAACTTGGCCGTATCAAGCACTACCAGCACCTGACCTTTCTTGATCTGGTCGTTGACGTCCACATTGACCTTGAGCACGGTGCCCGAGAGTTCGCTGCCAATGGCAATCGAGCGCGTGGGTTGCAGTGTGCCGTTGGCTGTCACCGTCAAGACAAGGTTCCCGCGCGCGACTGCCTGCGTGGAGTAGCTGGGCGCGGCGTTGGCTGCCACCCTGGCTTGCCACCACCAAAAGCCACCACCGGCCAGTACCAGTACGAGCAGACTTGCCCACAAGACTGGACGTCGGTACCAGGCCCGTATGGCAGGCTCATTCAGCAACGTGGCGAGGTCTACATCTTTGCCTGTCTGAGCCCCAGTCGGACCGGGTGCAATCTCCGCGGCTGGCGCAGGAGTCGGCAGCGCTGCTTTTGTGGCTGGGGTCGTCATAAGCTGGGTGTCCTCGGTGAGTCTTCGGCGGAGACGGGCGTGCCGGCGTTCTCTGTTGGCACCCAGCCGCCGCCGAGCGCCTTGTACAAGCGCACATGGTCGGTGCTCACTGCGGCGCGTGAGATGGCAACGCTTTCCTGCGTGCCAAGGCGGGTACGCTGCGTCTCCAAAACGGTTTGGAAGTCAACCAGCCCACTGCGATAGCGCTCATTGGCCAGCAAGGCGGCAATGTCTGCTGCCGTATAGGCATTTTGCAAGTGCCGCAGTCGCTCGCGATCCTCACGCAATACAACAAGGGCATCTTCAACTTCGGTAAGCGCAGTCAGCACCGTGGCCTGGTAGACCGTATTGGCCTGGGTCAGCGCGGCCTGTTGTGCCCGAATCTGCGCGTCGGCAGCCCCGGCGTCAAACAATGGAAGCGATACGCTGGCCAACAAGGCTGCAACCACTGAGGCGCCGTCGGTCAGTGCGCCCAGGGTCAGGGCGCTCAAACCCAAGGACCCACCCAAATTAAAGCTGGGCAGGCGCGCTGCATCGGCCTGACTCACGCGTGCAGCAGCAGCCGACACCTGAAATTCAGCGGCACGCACATCACTGCGCTGGCGCAAAGTGTCAGCCGGAATCGACAGGGCCAGTGTGCTGGAAACCTGGGGTACCGGGACAACTGGCTCTAAAGCAGCGGACAAGGCCAGTGGCGGCTGGCCGGTCAACACCGACAGCGCATGAGCGGTTTGTGCGATCGTGGTTTGCACGATCGGGATCAGAGCCGCTGTTTGTTCAGTCGATGCTCGCGCCTGCTCGGCTTCGAGGGATGTCACCAGGCCCGCCTGCAAGCGCCATTGGGTAATCTGCAGCGTCTCCTGCTGACTGGCGAGATTGGTCTGTGCAATGGCAAATCGCTCCTGGGCACTGCGAAGCGCGATGTAGTTCAGTGCAAGCTCGGCAGCGATAGACACCTGAACGTCGCCCAGACTGGCCGCACCGGCATTTGCCATAGCCTCGGAGGCGTTCAATGCGCTGCGGTTGGCACCGAAGACGTCAAGTTCCCAGCTTGCATCAAGACCCACCTGAAAGTTGTCCCCGGTTGTGTTGTCGCTGCGTCTGCGCTGGTAGGAGGCCGAGCCGCCAAGCGATGGCCACAGCGCTGCTCCTGCAAGGTCTCGCAGCGCTCGCGCCTGCAGCAACGCAGCCTGTGCACCCCTGATACCGGTGTTGAAAAGTAGCGCCTGCTTGATCAACGTTGTCAACAACGGGTCGTCAAAGCGCAGCCACCAATTTGCCAGCGACGCGTTGCCAGCGACCGGTCGGCCATCCCAGCCCGACCAGGCGGCGGGCACATCAAAGCCGAGCGCTTGCGTTGGCGGTGCTGGTACCGATGAGCACGCACCAAGAGCCAACGCCATCAGGCTCACGATGACACGTTGCTGCCAAGTCAATGGCATCAACTTCCGAGTTGCGGTTTGATCACCCTGCCGCAGCATAGCGTTCAGCGCGGGCAGCATTGAGTACTTCTGGCGCGGCAGTGGCCAGCATGTCAGCCGGCGTACGGTCAGCCAGCCAGTGGTTGGGCAGCGAAAACCAATTCGCGATATGCCAGTCGTCGTGGACCACCACAAGCTCAGCCAGCGTATCTTCAAGCCCTAGTGCAAGCGTCATATCGACGTGATTGAACTGGAACAGGGGAAGCCAGATCTTTGACTGCCATTCAAGGCTGATCACTTTTCTCTTGACGATCCAATCTGCCAGTGCCATCAAACATCTCTCACCGTGGGATTTGCAAGTGACGGCCAGTTCCTGAGCCCGCGCCAGACCGCCGCTGGACCGATACGCGTTCAGCATGCCGATGAATTGCTGGTTCGACTGCCATTGCTGTGACGACCGCTCTGACGGTTTGACCGCGTCAAACAAGGATAAGGTCAGAGAACCCCTACTGGACGTGACGTGCGCAGCGTCGCAGATATCGAGAGTATTTGACATCGAGACTCCAGGACAAGTGACCAACGGCAAACCGGTCGAGCTGATGGCTATTTCTTGACGCTCATTTCATTGCTGACACGACTCACGCCGTCGATGCCGCGAGCCACTTCCAGAGCGCGATCGATCTGGCCCTGGTTATCTACAAAGCCACTGAGCTGGACTTCGCCCTGACGCGTGACAACCGCAATCTCCAGGCTCTTGATATGCGCATCGCCAAGCAGCGCGGCCTTGACCTTGCTTGTCACGATGCCGTCGTCGACCTTGTTGCCAACGGTTGATGCTGCGCCTTTCAGGCTGACATTGTTCTGGATGCTCTTGACACCGGGCACAGCGCGTACCAGTGACGTTGCCAGGTCAAGCTGCGCCTGGTTGTCAACAAAGCCGCTTAACATCACTTCGCCTTTGCGAGTCTCGACCTTGAAATCGAAACTTTTGATGTTCGGCTCAGCAAGCAAAGCTGATTTGACACTGCTGGTGACAACACTGTCATCGATCTCGGTTCCAACCGTAGTCGGGCTGGGCGCTGGCACGCCGCCAGCGTCAGAAGGCTTATCGCAGCCGGCGACCAGGATAGTTAAAGCACCTGCAAGTGCTGTGATCAGGACGAGCTGCGCGTGGCGGGTTTTCATGGCAAAGGTTCTCCAAATACAAGTCACTGACTTGTGACTCGGTACCCGACTGTGCTCTGTTGACCGAACCCTGTCCGTGCGCCAGCGCACTGATGGTTGCTCATCAATAGTGATTCAATAAGTGTCTTGGCTCCCGACTTCCTCCCGCTGGAAGCGAGGTTAGGGCGCCCTGTTCACGAAAGAAAGTTTATGAATCCGAAAAGGCTCGTGTCCATGGTGCTCATCGTTGCCGGAGTGCTTGGCTTGTTGTACGGCAGCTTCAGCTATACGAAAGACACGACAGCGGTGAAGATTGGACCGATCGAACTCGCTGTCAAAGAAAAGGAAACCGTCAACATCCCGGTCTGGGCAGGCATAGGAGCCATCGTGGTCGGTGGACTCCTTCTGGTTTTCTGAAGCAGGACACCTTTGGGCGCCACGCTGGTTGCCCATCGTCAAAATCGCGACGACCACAGGCCGTCGCACTGCAACATTCGATGAACCCGGGTCTGCTTCCGGTCACCCCGGAAGAAAGGGCAGAGATCGGCGAGGCGGCGAAGTCGCTCGCCCACCTATATCGGACTGCGTCCGCTGATGATTCTGAGTAGAACGACGACGACAGCAATCACCAACAGAATATGGATGAAGCCACCCATGGTGTAGGTGGTAACCATTCCCAGAAGCCAAAGCACAATCAGAATGACAGCGACGGTGTACAACATGACAATTTCCTCTTACTTCACGAGCTTGTCAGGGGTTCAAGGACGGATGACGATCTGGTTTTTGACCGACTTCACGCCACTGACACCGCGTGCGATGGTTTCAGCGGTACTCTTCTCGTTCGCGCTTTTGGCGAAGCCGGACAACATGACCGTGCCGTTGAGTGTCTCTACGCTGATGCTCGCAGCATCGACCTGTTTGTTTTCGACGAAGCGCGCCTTGACGAGCGTCGTGATGCCGGTGTCGTCGATGTAGGCACCGGTGGTTTCCTGACCGCGACTGACGGCGCAGCCGGTTGCGCTGAGCAGAACGATTGCCGTCATGGTGGCAGCGATGGTGGTGCGAATGAACATGGTAAATCTCCAGATAAGGTTGATGTGCAGGATGCACTTTAGTAAGGTCCAGAAGAGCTGTCGGTGCGCTGGCGCACACAGTCTTCAAGTCAGCAAGGGAATGATGAAGCAGGTTTGTGCAGCCAATTCGCACCATTTCAGCTGCTGCCCCGGGCGCAGCATCTGAGCACCCTCCACGCCTGACAACTGCCCAACCGTCTGCATGGCGACGTCTTGCGTGGCACGCACCAGGATGAAGCGCATGCTGCGATCATCACGAACCAGAGTCAGTTCGGCCTGTGGCCAGTGTGAAGGCAGACAAGGCTTGAACACGAGGTCCTGCGCACTGAGCTGCAGTCCAAAGATGGATTCGATGGCAGCGCGTTGCAACCAGGCTGCAGCACCGGTGTACCAGCTCCAGCCGCCGCGCCCGACATAAGGAGGCTGGCTGTATACGTCACCTGCCATCACGTAGGGCTCGATGCCGTAGACGACGCCTTGCGTCTTGTGCGATGCGCGGTGCGCGGGACTCAGATAGGTAAAGTAGCGATAGGGAATATCCGAGTCCTCGTTTGCGCCAATAGTGCTCTTGACCAGCTCGGCCTGCGCCATCAGTGCCCAGACGCCGGCGTGTGAATACTGGCCACCGTTTTCGCGCACGCCCGGTGGGTAGGCCTGGATGTAGCCGGCACTCGGAAACGCGTTGACCAGTGGCGGGTCCAGCAGTTTGATCAAGCCGACCTCCCGATCCACCAGGTTCGACTCCACCGAAGCCATCGCGAGCCGCTGTAAATCCAGTGGCACCGCTTTGGAAAATACGGCCCAGGCCTGCGCAATGAGGTCGATGCGGGCCTCTGGATTAGCCTGCGAGCCGAGCGGCTGTCCATCGTCAAAGAAGGCACGCTTGAACCATTGTCCATCCCAAGCCGGGCCACTCAAAGCGGCGCGCCAGCCCGATGCAGCAACCTCCCAGCTTTGTGCGCGCTGCGCCTGGCCACGCTCGCGTGCCAAGGGTGCGAAATCGGTCACGAGCTGACACAGGAACCAGCCCAACCAGACTGACTCGCCACGTCCTTCAACACCGACCCGGTTCATGCCATCGTTCCAGTCGCCGCTGCCGATCAAGGGCAATCCATGCGCGCCGACCGGCAAGCTGCGGTCGATGGCAAGCGCAGCATGCTCATAGATCGACGCCCCCTGGCTGCTCACCGTGGGCGTGTAGTAGGCATCCTCGGCCCCCTCCGGAATCGCAGGGCCTTCGATAAAGGGAACGCGCTGATCAAGCAGCCCGGCGTCGCCGGTGGTGCGCAAGTAGTGGGCAATGGCGAACACCAGCCACAGCAGATCGTCGGAAAAATGGGTACGCACACCAGCGCCCAGCGGGGCATGCCACCAATGTTGGACATCACCTTCAGCAAATTGGCGCGAGGCTGCCAGCACAATCTGTTCGCGCAGCATTTGAGGGGCAGCCCAGACCAGCGCCAGCGCGTCCTGCAATTGGTCGCGAAAACCGGTGGCGCCACCGGCCTGGTAGAAACCCGACTTGGCCCACATTCGGCACACCACTGTCTGGTAAAGCAGCCAGCGGTTCACCATCGCATCAAACAGGGGATCGGGCGTCTTGACCGTGCAGGCGCCCAGCAATTTGTTCCAGTTGCTACGAACCTGCGTCAGACGCTGCGCGGCCGGTATTGCTGCAGCCGACGTGACGAGGTCGCGGGCAGCGCCCGGACTCTCTGCATAGCCCAGCAAGAACACGGTCTGGACAGACTGACCGGGGTTCAACACCAGGCGCGTCGACAATGCCGCGCACGGGTCCAGGCCATCACCGCTGGTCTGGCCAAAATAGTCTGGCAGCACCAGCCGTCCGCGAGCATCGAAACACTCGCGCCGGTCGCAGGTCCAGTCTTCACTCTCGTCAGGGGCACCGATTCGGCTAAAAAAAGCCGTTCCACCGCCAAAGCCAGTCGAACACTCGCGCTGCGTGCACATCAAGGCAATGACCTTCTGACTGGACAATCGATGCCGATACAAGGCGGTGTGGGTTGTACTGCGGTCAGATCGGCGCGTACCCATCAGCCACTCGGCAATTCCAACCAGACGCAAATGCAACTTCCGACTGCCATGGTTGACCAATTCAAGCGTTACCTGTTTGACGCTGGCCTGCGCGTCCACACACCACATCGCCGTAACCTCCAGGTCAGCGTGACGGTGAGCGATGATGCTGTAGCCCTGTCCGTGTGACACGCGGTAGGTCGAATGCTCGTCACCCCAGGCACTTGGCGTCACGCTCCAGACCTGCCGCGACTTGATTTCTTGCAGCAGAAACCATTCGGCGGGTGGGTCGGCAACCGGGTCGTTTGACCAGGCGGTGAGCTGATTCAGGCGGCTGTTCACGGCCCAGCTGTAGCCACCCCCAGCTTCCGAAATCTGGGCACCGAAGGCAGCGTTGGCCAATACATTGATCCATGGGCGCACCGGGCGCGATTTGAATCCAGCGTTAAATCGATATTCTCCGGATGCAACTTCAAACCGACCCACCGGTACGCCCGCACCCACGCCAGATCCTGAGGAGACGGCCACAGCCGTGGTCGAGATCTCATGGCGTCGTTCAAAGTCCTGCTCATGCAAGGCTGTCCATTCCTGCACATAGTGCGCCAGGGGACGGCCATCGGCATGCAGTCGCACGCGCGCCAACGCCAACAGCGTACTCAGTTCATCGGACGAAAGTTGATCAGCGCGAAGGACATGAAAGCCGGTGCTGAGCGGACCCGCCTTGGCACGGCAGTCTGCCTCGTGACGCTGGCTCAGAACCACGATTTCTCGCTGCAGTGCCATCAGGTAGCAAACCGGCTCGGCATTGACCACCACCAGGTCGCAGGCAACACCGGCCCACTCCCACTGACTCAGGCCCTGGGCCAGCGAGCGCAACAGGCTCAGACCCTGAGGTACGCCGGCCGAGACCAAGATCAGAGGCCGTTCACCGGAAATGCCCAAGCGCCACAGAAGTCGCCGATCACAAACTTCGCTCGCCTGGCCATCAGCGCGCCCGGCCCGCGCAGGCAGCCGGGTCAGACTCAACACCAATGCCGTCGTCAGCGTCTGGATCGCAGAGACGTTCTCAGCACTGATTCGAAGGGAACGCAATCGGATACCTGTCATCGTGGCAGACATCAGTGAGGCTCGTTTGACATGACTGCGCTGTCGATATTTGTCAATCACGGCATGCAAGGTGGCGGCATTGGTGGACACCGCTGTGGCAAAAGTCAGGCGCACTTTTGCGTGCGGCGCGATGCGCAATGGCAGCGCCAAAACGCAGACCGGATCAAGCCCCGTGTCAAGCGTTATGCGAGCATCGGCAGTGGCTTCGGGCAGCGCATCGAAAGCCGCCAGCGGTTGGCTCACAGCATGGTTGCGGCCGCGCCAGCGCTGCCTGTCGGTAGCCGGTCGCACCTTGACTGCCTGCAAATCTGTTTCGGCCAGAAAATGGGCCATCAGCAGGCTCAGCTCAGTGGCCAAGCGCGGCTTTCGCTCAAATAGCAGCGCCTGGTGCTCAGCCTGCCATTCGGCGCGAACGAACAGGTTTGTGAATGCAGGGTGGGCTTCATCGGCGCGCGCTTCGGATAGTGCTACCTCGAAGGCCGAGATCAATTCCAGGCCCAGCGTGCGGCCACTCAGGTTGCGCAACTCAACCTGGCGAAACTCGATGTCATCTTCCGGGCTGACCCAGACCGTGGTGCAAGCCTGCAGCTCGGGCCAAACCGCCTCAAAGCTGACCCGGTCGGCATGAAAAACGCTTTGATAGTGCGCGGCCGGATCCGGTGCCGGGCGCTGCGTGATGGAGACGGGTTGAGGCTGCCGGTCCCAGCGCAGGTAAAAGAAACTGCCATACTCGTCACGCAACGCATCGTCGCGCCAACGTGTGATTGCGTTCTGGCCCCAGCTGCTGGTGCCTGAGCCATTGGCACGCAGCGCTACGCTGTAGCGGCCGTTGGACAACAGGTGCGTGGGCTCCACAGCACTGGTGCCGGGCACTATCTCGCGCTGCTGACCTGGCGCATGGCGGCGCTCCACCGTCTGCGTCAGCGACTCCGAGGGCGGTGCGTACAACATCGAAACTTCACGCGGCACACGCTCATGCAACAAGGCGGACACTGCCTCGACATGTGCATTCGCCATACCCCAGCGTTTGGCGGGGCCGCCCAGCAGCACGTTGGCAAGCGCCACGATGCTCATACCCTGATGGTGTGCCATGAAAGTGGACACCGGTGTAAACGCCTCAGCACCGACACGGCGGGCGGGCGAGAAGTCCAGCGCTTCAATGAAGCCGTAGCGTCCGCGCCCACCCAGCGCCTGCAGCGCCGCAAAGTTGAGGCAGGCGCGCGGCGCAGCAATCTGCGCCGCCAAGGCTGTCGCATAGGGCGCGATCACCAGTTCGTCGGGCGGCGTGCGCCGCAGAGCCAATCGTGGCACCCCCTGCGGCGCATATTGGTAAGCCAGCGTGTAGTCACTGGCGGCGTAGGCCGACTCTGAGATACCCCAGGGCACACCTTGCGCCGTGGCGAAAGTAATGTGCTCCCGCAGCGCGGCAGCACAAGCCTCGTGCAGCACACTGCCCGGTGGCTCATCAAGAACCAGGCCTGGCATCATGTATTCAAACATCGAGCCCGACCACGACCGCAGTCCCGCGTCCGCCCCAACCGGATAGAACAAGCGCCCCAGAGAGCTCCAATGGCGCACCGGTACCTCGCCTTTGGCGATGGCCAGCAGACTGGTCAGGCGCGACTCCGAGGCCAACAAGTCATAAAACCCCGCGTCACGCTGCTGCTCCTGGACCCGATAACCGATGTGAAACAGGTGCCGTTTGCGGCCGTACAGAAAGCTGAAGTCAGCCTCCCAAGCCAATTGTTCAAAGGCCTTCGCCAGTGCCTGCAAGCGTCGCGCGCCATCCAGCTGGGCTTCGGTCGTCGACGCCAGGGCCAGCGTTGTGGCATCTTTGTCGCGTCGCGCCGAGTTGAGTGCAGCGCGGTGATCTGCCATGAGCCACCTCAGTTCGTCGCGCTGTGCCAAGGGCAGGCCGCAGCGCCGGGCCAACAACGGCTTCAGCCGCTTCTCTGAAGTCGCAATCGCGCTTTTTGAGGCTTCACTGTCATAAGGCGCGCGTGCCAGTTCCAGACAAGCCTGGGCCACTGCCAGCAAATGACCGCGCAGATTGCCGCTGTCGACCGTGGACACATACATCGGCAAGAGTGGCAAGGCAGTCTGCGTGTCGTACCAGTTAAGAAAGTGGCCTCGATGACGCTGCAGGCCAAGCAGAGTCGTCAGCGTGGATTCAAGCCGGGAGAGCAAGTCCTGCGTGCCGATCCAGCCAAACTGCCGCGCACAGGCCACACTCAGCAGGTACAGGCCGATGTTGGTCGGTGAAGTGCGGTGCGCCAACATGTCATGCGGCACGATCTGCAGGTTGTCGGGTGGCAGGTGTTGGTCCTGCACGCCAACACAGCGCTCGAAGAAGCGCCAGGTGTCGCGCGCGATGCCCTCCAGATAGGCTTGGTCTGCATGCGACAACGATGCATCCCGGCAGGCCGAGCGTGGCCGGCTTACCCACCAGGTCGATAGCGGTGAGGCGCCCCACAACAGGCACAGCATCAGCGCCAGTCGCGGGTACGGGGTGGCGGTGGCGAACAGCGCAGCGAGCAATATCAGCGCCAACAAGGGCACACTCCAATGCGCACGCACAAGTGCTGCGAATCCGGTCTTTGCCGACGCCTGTGCGGCCGCCGCGGTGGTCCATTGCAGCAGGTGGCGACGGCTGATGAGCATGCGGTAAAGCGCGCGCGCGATCGCGTCGACGGCCATTAGGGCCTGTTGCAGCAAAAGGGCCAGATACCACAGCCCGCCGCACACGGCACGTGCCAGATCGATCGCTGCCTGACGGTAGAAATGGCGCTTGGCCAGGTCGTCGCGGCTCGGTGAGAAGCCTGCCACAGCGCCCATCAGCGGTCCGCCTGAAAACGCGGCCAACACCAGCACCAGAGCAGCCCAGGGCGATACGACGGTGCCCGTGAGCGCCAGCAACATCAGCGCCAAGGACATCGGTACGACCAGTGAGCGGCGCAAGTTGTCGCACATCTTCCAGCGGTTGATGGCGCGCAAGGGATAGCGTTGAGGCTGTAACAAAAACGGAAGCAGTTGCCAGTCGCCGCGGGTCCATCGGTGCACCCTTGAAGCGGCAACATCAGCGTGAAACGGCGCGTCCTCGATCACTGTAATGTCGGTGACTGCAGCGCAGCGCGCCATCGAGCCTTCAAGCAAATCGTGGCTCAAGACCTGCCCTTGCGGCAGTTGGCCCGACAGCACGGCGTGCACAGCTCGTACGTTGAGCAAGCCCTTGCCGGTAAAGGTTCCTTCACAAAACAGGTCCTGATAGACCTCCGACGAAGCAGCGCTGTAGGGATCGATGCCGCAGTGCCCGGCGAACAACCAATGGTAGAGCGTGAAATCCTTTGGCGCCGGCAATGGCGTCGCGACCCGTGGCTGCAAGATCCCGTAACCACTCACCACAGTTCGCTTGCTACTGTCGAGCTGCGGCTGATTGTCAGGGTGCGCTGCGACACCGACCAATTCACGCAGGCGACCCGTCGGCAACTGCGTGTCACTGTCAAGCGTGACAAGGTACTGGGTGCCGGGCGCGATGCGCGATTCGTCACCCAGATCGAGGAACGCGCTGCTGGATCCTTGCGCCAATGCCGTAACCAGCAACTCCAGTTTGCCGCGCTTGCGTTCCCAACCGATCCAGCGCTGCTCGGTTTCGCTGAACAGGCGCTCGCGCTGCAGCAAAATGAAACGCGGGACAGCTTGGCCATCGTCTTCCGACCTGGTATAGCGCTGATTGAGTTCGCGGATTGCCTGTCTCGCACCGTCAAGCAAAGTAAGGTCCGAAGCGGTATGCGCTGTGTCGGCATCCAGCCAGTCGGTCAGCAGCGCAAACTGCGCCTGGCGTTCCGGATTGGCAAGGTAGTGCAAATGCAGGCGATGCACCAGCTCCGTTGTTGCTGCAGGCGTCGTCAACATGGCTGGAATCACCACCATCACCCGGTGCTCTGGCGGTATACCCTCGGCCAAGGCCAGACGCGACAGGTGCTGCGGTCGTGCTAATTCACTGATCAACCGGTTGATCATCGCCACCACCGCTTCAGAGGCCGGGAAAATGATGAGGAAGGCCGCCAGCCAGTGCAACCAGGCTGGAGCATCAGTCGCCGTGGGACCCGCGTTATGGCCCAGCAAGAGCCACAGCACAAACGCCAAGGCGCCCAGCAGAGAACCCAGGTAAAGTGGCAGGGTCAGGCGAGGCGAGATGAATTGCCAGGCCCTGGCTGCAGGCTCGTGCAGGCCCAATGTGCGCACCAGCTCCGACCGACCGGCACCCCGCAGCCAGTAGCTGGCCACCGAGCTCGCACTGTCGTCGCTCTGTCCAGAGTGCATCAAACCCTGCAGTGTGCTGGCCACCGTCCCTTCACCGCGGCCACTGCGCCTGGCCAACCGCTCGATCGCATGCAGCGTCTGGTCGCGCGTCGCCACGTCTTCGGCCTGAAACACCGGTGACGTCAGCATCTGCTGCATCAAGGCACTGGTGCGGGCGATGATGTCAGGCCAGTCGGCATCGCCTATCGCGCGCAGTGACCTGATAGCATTGCTCACGCTCAGATTGTCAGCAGCCTGGTCGGCAATGTTCTGCGCTTGCATCGCAGCAAGATCGGGCAAAGCGGTACGCAGCCAATCTTGAAGACTTGTCTGGTCACTGCCATCACCGGTTGTTCTGCTGTCCTGCACACGTTGCGCCATCTGAGCCAGAAAAACGCGGCCCACCCCGCGCTGATTGAGCATGGCGAGCAACTCATCGAGCGCCAGTAACCTGCAACTTTCGATGTGATCGCAGCACAGGTTGGCTACCTCGCGCGCCGCTTTGTTGGTGGCCACGCGCTCGGCCAAACAACGCAAGTTTTCAATCAATACCACTCTTAATGTGGTCGGTAAGGCCCACATTTCACTGAGCTTGAGCTCGCGTGTTTCCTGGTAAGCCCCCAGAAACTGCGTCAATAGATCTTCGTCGAAGGCGCCATCGGTGTGGGCCACAAAGGCCCAGGCCACACCATAGATGCGCGGTAGGCCGGCCAGGGGCTCGTCAATCAACATTGGCAGCGCGCGAAAGTAGCTGCGCGGTAATCCCTCGTGAATCTCCTTGAGTTGCGCTTCTATCAAATGAAAGTTATCAAGCAACCACTCGGCCGCCGGACTGATGTCGTAGCCGGTGCGCGCTTGCACGCCGATGTAGCGATGCGCCTCGCGCAGGGTAAAGATGTTGTCTTTTAGTCGTGGGAAGAAGCTTGCCACGCGCCAGCTCGCCTTTGCCGCGCGGTGAGTGACACCCAATGAACGCCCGTGCTGGGCAAAGCGCTGAGGGCCAAAAATCTCGGAGCGTATCGGCAACTGTATCGGTCCGCGCCGGGCATCCAGAATTTCGAGCAGGGCCGACGGCGCATCCGGTACCAAGCTCAGCAACCCGGGCCGCCTCATGGCCTACAGTGCCAGGAAGACGACGCCGATCAGAACAGCAAACACGACCAGAGTGGTCATGAATCGAGCGGCCAGGAAACCATGCATGCTCTGCGCAGCACAATGCAGCGCAAAGATGCGTTCATGCGAGCTCTTGCACACATCCAGGTGCTCGCCCAAAGCCGACAATTCCATGGGAGAGGTTTCCGCTTTGTCGCCATAAGACGCTGTGCTCCACGATCGTGTGGCAATGACATGGGTATTCACAAAAACCTCCACCCGCACAGTCGGCAACTGAACGGAATCATTAATACGATGCTTGCTCCGCGTCACGCGAACCCACTGCTGGGCGTTGCATGACTGGTGGGAGTATTCCCTGGCGCAATCAAACCGTCTGTGCGGTGCCGTACCTAAGCTGAAAACGTGAATCCGACCTGACCGGTCATGCACAAGGCGAATATTCCTGCCACAAAGCGGTTTTCAGGTCGGGCAAAATCCCGAAATACGGTGCTGCCATTGAAGCTGGAACAAATGCTTGCCAGAAGGAAGAGGCAAGATTGGCTCGATGAACACAATTCCGCTGCTCACCTTATCAAATGTCTTTAGGACAACCGCCGAGAGGTTAAACGATATGCCGAAACTTAAAGCTGGAACCATCCTGCCGACGCCTGCAGAAGGGGCTGCGATAATCGCTGCAGCAAAGTCAGACTTGGACGCTGTACCGTTCACGGATGCCCAATGGGTGCAAGTCAAACCACCGCTATGCCGTGGCCGTCCGCTTGGCAGTGGCGCGAAAATGCAAATAGCGCTGCGCCCGGACACCGATGTTCAGGAAAAATTCAAGGCGTCAGGAGATAGCTGGCAAACCCGGATAAACGACGTTCTCAGCGATCATGCCTGAAACTCTTGGCTATCCATTGCAGTGTTGGCAGCAATAGAAATAAATACCACGCGGGCACCCAAATTGTTTGGCTCCCAAAAAGTTGTCGAATCTGAGAACATTGAGCTTTGAACGAAGACTTATTCTCCCCCTTGCCATGAACTCGCACCCCACGTTTAATCGTCCGGCCTTTACTTCACGCGTTGTCCCGGTCATCGTTATTACTCACATCGACCAGGCCGTTCCGTTGGCTCATGCTCTGCTGGAGGGCGGGATCGACGTGATGGAAATTACGCTGCGCCACGCCGCTGGCTTGCCAGCCATCGAAGCCGTGGCCCGTCATGTGCCGCAAATGCATGTGGGCGCCGGGACGGTCACACACGCTGAAGAGATGGCCCGAGTACAAGCTGCGGGTGCAAGCTTTGCGCTCTCCCCGGCGATGACATGTGCTTTGGTAGAGTCGGCACTGGAATGCAAATTGCCATTCATACCCGGCGTGATGACACCCGGCGAAGTGATGGCGGCACGAGACTATGGGTTTTCTCTTGTCAAGTTGTTTCCGGCCGCCCAGGCCGGTGGCCTCTCGATGCTTAAAGCCTTGAGCGGCCCTTTCGGCGACATGAGGTTTTGCCCGACCGGCGGGGTGTCCCTCGAAAATATGGGTGAGTTTTTGAAGCAGCCAAATGTAGCTATGGTGGGAGGTTCATGGCTCACTCCTACCAATTTGATTCAAGAAGGCAGGTGGGCCGAAATAACCCGTCTGGCGCATGAAGCAGCCACCGCGGCTCTTAGACATTCACGGTAACGTCCGATTCATTGAGTTCCGTCACCGCCACTTTGAGGACAACTTTGCGTACGAGTTGCGCCGCCCCCTTGGCACAATTCGGCCGATGGACATCCCAGGGAAAAAAGATCGCATACATGCCGGAGCTCATGAGCAGGTCGGTTTCATTCGGTACGTCTGCATAGTGAATCACATCCCAGTCCGCCAACCGATCTTCGAGCACGGTCAGACCATCGATCAGGCGTGCGCAGCCTATCAACTCCTCGCCGCTGACAATGTACTGGACGTCGATGTGTTTTCGATGGGCTTCCGGGCGCCGCTGGTTTTTGGGTTCCGTTTGGTATTCGTTCAGCATACCGTAGAGTCGTTCGCCGTCGATCGCGAACTGGCCGGGCTTTACCTTGGAAAAGTCGGTGGCCTTCAGATAAGCAAGCGCCTTCTGTAGCGCCGGTGCGAGCGCGGCGCTATCCTGGTCGATCTGGTTGAGGTGGCTCAAGATCATGTTGTTCCTTCTTGTTCTGCAAAGTTCATCTGCTACAGGGAGCCGTATTTTTCAAAGGCCTCTTTGACCGATACGCCGGAGCGCAGCTCTTTGCGCATCCCACTCTCGCGCTCAAAGACATCTTCCGCAGCCACAAGCGTTTCCATGATGAGTTCCTTGGGAACGACCACGACACCGTCAATGTCGCCAAACACAAAATCTCCCGGGTAGATGACAGTGTTGCCGATCTTGATGGCAACTTGCCACTCCTGGATATCCCATCGGCCGATCGAACTGCCGGGGCACTTGAATTTGGCAAACACAGGATAGTTCATCTCGTCAATGAATCCCACGTCGCGCACACCGCCGTCCACCACGGCGCCCATGCAGCCGCGTTCCCGTGCCGCGGTCGACATGATCTCGCCCCAATGAGCCGCCCCCGTGTGTCCGCCACAGGACCAGACGGAAACCGTATTGGGCGTGATGCTATCGAGCATGGCCAGGCGCTTGTGTGTGTCATTGGCCGTGCTGTCTGCACAGGGGTAGCCCTGGCCGGTGAAGGCCAACCCTGAAACACGCCCGGCCTTCGTAAAGCAGCTGATGTAGTAGGGCAAGACCTGATCACGCAAGCCCTTCTTGTCCAGCATGTCAGCAATAGCGCCGGTGTAGAGGCGGTTGTAGCGATCGCAAACGTCTTTGATGTCCATGGAAATTGATCCTTTCAAAATACCAAGAGAACAAGCCCACTCACGATGGCAGCTTGAAAAGTCCGACCGGTGGCTCACCGGCCAAAGCGTTCAGCAGGTTGCTGGTAGCCAGCACGGCCATCGCGCGTCGGGTTTCCAGCGTCGCCGAGCCAATATGCGGCAAGGCAGTCACTTTGGGATGCCTGCGCAGAGGCGAGTCCAGCGGTAGTGGCTCGGTGGAAAACACGTCCAATCCGGCCGCCCGCAGGCTGCCGTGGTCCAGCGCGTGCAGCAAGGCATCTTCCTGCACGATGGCGCCACGGGCGCCGTTGACAAAAATCGCACCTGATTTCATCAAGCCAAATTCACGCGCGCCCATCAGACCTCGGGTTTCGTCGGTCAGTGGCAGAACGACAGCGACGATGTCAGAGTGCTGCAGCAACTCGTCCAGCGATGTTGGGCGGACCTTGCCCATGAGTTCGGGCAGCTCGCTGGCCACGTCAACTGCTTGCAGGTTGTAGTAGAGCACGGGCATGCCAAAGCCCAGAGCGGCGCGGCGAGCCAGTGCCCGACCGATGCGACCAAAGCCCAGGATACCCAGTGTCTTGCCATGCACGTCGCAACCAAACAACTCGTCACCGATGCTGCGTGTCCAGCGACCTTCGCGCACCAGATTGGCCAGCTCGACCAGGCGTCGGCTGCTGGCCATGATGAGAGAAAAAATCGTATCGGCGGTGGTTTCGGTCAGCACGCCAGGTGTATGGCACAGTTTGATGCCACGCGCTGCCAGCGCCGGCAGGTCGAAGTTGTCCACGCCCACCGACACACTGGAGATGACCTCAAGCTGCGGCGCACGGGCCAGTAGCTCAGAGCCTACGGGAAAGCTCGAACCAATCATGCCTTGCGTCGTGCCCAGCGCCGCATTGAAGGCGCTTGCCTCGGCGGGTAGTCGCGGGTTGGCCACGGTGACATCGTGCAGCGCTTGCAATCGCGCCAACTGGTCAATCGGCAGTTCCCGAAATACCAGAACCTTCCTGCGTGTTGCAGATTCCGATGGCCGGCGCATGTCTACAGCCTTGCCTTGCTCAATTCTGCGCGCGTCGGCAGGCCTTCGCTGTCACCCAAAACCTGTACGACGAGCGAGCCAATCCAGGTTCCGCGCCTGACCGCTTCGGGCACACTCAGGCCGTCCAGCAGCGCGCTGATGACACCTACCGCAAAACCGTCCCCGGCGCCGACGGTGTCTACCACCCTGGCGACAGGAAAGCCGGCAACGTAAGCGCTACCCGCGTCGCCATCAAAATAGGCACCCTGGCTTCCCAGCTTCACGGTGACCAGCTTGGCGCCACGCTGGCGGTAATAGCCGGCAATACCTTCAGGGCTATGCTCGCCTGTCAAAAAGCGGCCTTCTTCCAGACCTGGAAGCACCCAGTCGGCGCGCGTAGCCAGCGCGTTGATGGAGGTGCGCATCAGCTCAGGTGTAGCCCACAGCGTCGGGCGCAGATTGGGGTCAAACGATACGCTGCGCCCCGCGCTGCGCATGAGCTCCATGGTTTTTTCGGCGGCAGCCAAAGTCGTCGGAGAGATGGCGGCAAAGACGCCTGTGGCATGCAAGTGGCGAGCGCTGATAAGCCACGCCTGGTCAATGTCTGCGATACCCATGTGACTCGCAGCAGAGCCTTTGCGGTGGTACTCGACCTCCGGATCACTGCCATCGGTGACCTGGCCCTTGAACTGAAAGCCTGTGCTGCGCCCGGCATCACACGCGACGTGCGAGCAGTCGACACCTTCCTTGGTCATGGCTGCCAGCAAATAGCGACCCATGGAGTCGGTGCCAAGACGGCTGGCCCAGCCGACCCGCAGGCCCAAACGCGCCAAGCCAATGGCGACGTTAGTCTCGGCACCGGCTGTGCGCTTGTAAAACATTTCGGCCTGCTCCAGCGGGCCAGGCCGGTCAGCGACCAGCAGCATCATGGCCTCACCAAAGGTAACAACGTCCAGTGCAGTGTTCATGGGATGGCATGCTGCGAACTCAAGATTTGACCCAGAAAATTCCGGGTCGCCTCATGCTGCGGGTTGCTGAAGAACTGGTCCGGTGGCGCCTGCTCGACGATCCTGCCATCGGCCATGAAAATGACGCGATCAGCCACACTGCGCGCAAAGCCCATTTCGTGCGTGACACACAGCATGGTCATGCCATCTTCGGCAAGACTGATCATGGTGTCGAGCACCTCCTTGACCATCTCGGGATCCAGCGCAGACGTGGGTTCGTCAAACAGCATGATCTTTGGGGTCATGCACAGCGCACGGGCAATTGCGACCCGCTGCTGCTGGCCGCCTGAGAGTTGGCTTGGGTACTTTTGCGCCTGCTCCGGTATGCGCACACGCTGCAGGTACTTCATCGCTATGGTCTCTGCCGCTTCACGGCTCAGGCCGCGTGACTGCATCGGTGCGAGCGTACAGTTTTCCAATATGGTCATGTGGGGGAAGAGGTTGAACTGCTGGAACACCATTCCCACTTCCTGGCGCACCGAATCCACATTGCGCCCACCAGCTGTCAGGTCAATTCCGTTGACCACAATGCGGCCTTTCTGTACGGTCTCCAGGCGGTTGATGCATCGAATCAAGGTCGACTTGCCGGAGCCCGAAGGCCCACAAACCACAATTCGTTCCCCGGCCGCAACCGTCAAGTTGATATTGCCAAGAACCTGAAATTTGCCATACCATTTGTCAACCGCTTCCATCTCGATGATGGGCTGGCCCGCGCGGGCTGCCGAGATTGGGGGTTGCATTGTGTCGGTCACAAAAAAAGGAAATTCGGATTTATTCCATTTTTGGCAAGTCGGTTTCCAGCCACTTGCGGTACAACTTGTTGAGTTCGCCGTTGGCACTGTTCCTGGCAACGAAATCATCGACCGTCTTGAGCAACTCCGCCTGGCCCGGACGCAGCACGATGCCCATGACTTGCTGACGCAGCAAGAACTTGGGCTCATAGGTGTTAGCGGGCGCACGTTTGTCGATTTGCGCCGCCACTGTGGTCGAGCAGCCAATTGCGTCCACCTGGCCCGACATCAAGGCCTGCATACCGGATGCGTCGTCGTCGAAGCGACGTATCTCGGTGCCCTCAGGGGCCATGGCGGTCAATGCCACGTCCTGCGTGCTGGCACGCGCCACACCAATGCGCTTGCCTTTGAGGTCGGCTGGGGTTTTGATGCTGACCTTCCTGTCACCGTACAAGATAACGCTGGCAGCGGCATACGGCTTGGAAAACTGGACCTGCTTGGCACGCTCGGGCGTGATCGCCAGTGAGGCAACCAGCAAATCAACCTTGTTGGTCAACAGGAATGGAATGCGATTGGGGCCGGTCACAGGTACAAGATTGAGTTTGACCCCGAGATCTTTGGCCAGCAGGCGCGCAACATCGGCGTCATAGCCATCGGGCTGGTTGCTGGCATTGGTCGTGCCGTAAGGCGGAAAGTCAATCAGCATGCCGATGGTCACTTCGCCCTTCTTCTGGATGTCCGCAGCGGTTTGTGCGCTGGCAGATGCCGTCCAAACAGAGAGTGTGGCAGCCAGCCCGACGGCCAGGGCGGTGTTGGTGAAGAGGCGACGATGTAGCGGTTTGATCATGATGAGGTCTCCGGAGGTTGAGGTGAAAATGACAGGGAAGGAAAGAAACGTTCAAGGTGCCATTGCCACGGCCTGTCGATGCTCCATGCGAGCAGCCAACAGTGACAAGGGCCAGCACAGTACGAAATAGATGGCAGCAACGACGCTGAAGACGATCAGTGGCTGGAACGTGGCGTTATTGATAATTTGCCCGGATCGCGTGACTTCGGCAAAGCCGATGATGGCGGCCAGCGAGGTGCCCTTGATGATTTGCACCATATAACCGACCGTCGGAGCCACAGCGATTTTGAAAGCCTGCGGCAGTATCACGTAACGCATGCGCGCAACGTAGCGCAAGTTCAGCGCCAGGGCGGCCTCCCATTGCCCGCTGGGGATGGCTTCGATGCAGCCGCGCCAGATTTGCCCCAGAAATGCACTGCTGTTGAGGATGAGAGCCACGCCGGCAGCGATCCATGGGTTGATGTTCATTCCCAGCACGGGTGCGCCAAAAAAAACAAGGAACAGCTGAAGCAACAGCGGCGTTCCCTGGAAAAGTTGGATGAAGCCACCCGACAACAACTGTCCCAGACGGCTCTCGCTGGTCCGACTCAGCGCTATCAACAGGCCACCAATGGCGCCACCGGCAAAAGCGATCATCGAGAGTGCCACTGTCCACTTGGCTGCCTCCAGAATGAACAGGAACTCGGAGAAGCCAAAAGTACGCATCAGATTTGTTATCTTCCGGCCGGGTAATTCAGGGTGCGCCGAAAAATCTCACGAAACAGGGCCGAAAACAAAAGTGCCAGCACCAGGTAGATGACAGCTACGACGATGTAGATTTCAAAGCTGCGAAAAGTTTGCGACTGCAGATTGGCTGCGACCGAGGTCAGGTCGTCGGCTGAAATAGCCGACACAACGCTGGAACTGAGCATCAGCAAAATGAACTGACTGGTGAGTGCCGGATAGACAGCGCGCAATGCTGGCTTCAAAATTACAAAGCGAAATATCTGGTGGCGCTTGAGGTCCAGAGCCAGACCCGCTTCGATTTGGCCTCTGGGTATGGACTCGATACCGGCACGGATGATCTCGGTAGCGTAAGCGCCCAGATTGACGACCATGGCGGTCAGGGCCGCCGTATGCGCGGACCAGCGCAAGCCGATGGCCGGCAAAGCAAAAAAGAAAAAGAAAAGTTGCACCAGAAACGGCGTATTGCGGATCAGCTCAATGTAGGAGTTGATGAGCCAGCGCAGAGGGCGCGGCCCCGATGTCTTACCCCAGGCGCACAGGATGGCAACCACAAGACCCGCAAGCATGGCCAACACCGACAGTTCAATGGTGCTCCAAGTCCCTTTGACCAGTAGCGGCCAGGCCGCAAAAACATCGCCAAACTGAAATGTGTAATTCATAACCTGGCACCGCAACTGAAACCGGTTTCAGAAATTATAGAAGTACTTCCTTTGGAGTGGAAATCAGGGTAAACCCTTGCTTGCGTCACGCTGGCGACGGAACAGAAGAGCCGCGAGATATCAGTCGGCCGGACAATAATATCTGGCGTGGTGGCAGTTCCAGGCCCTTGAGACGTTCGATGAGGCATTCCGCGGCGATTCTGCCCAAATCATCGGTCGGTTGGGCGATGGTGCTCAGACCGGGCCCAACGTAAGGCGACCACTCGGTATCGTCGAAGCCAACCAGCCCGACATCGGTGCCCAGGCGCCACCCCAAACGCGTCATCGCGGCCACGACCCGCAAAGTAACCACAGCGTTGCTGGACAGGACGCCTGGCAGGCGCTCGCCTGCACTCTGGCGCAGTCGCTGCAGTGCGCTGCTGAGCCCAGCTTCCGCGTCGTCTGCGCTGCTTTCAAACGTGCTGCCATGCAGGTTGGTGATAGCGTTCGCAGACTCATTGATATAGCTGCAGAATGCAGCTCTGCGCTCTTCGCGGGGACTGACGTCCTTGACTGGTTCCGAGACAAACAACAACTCGTGGTAACCCGCCTCCACCAAGTGGCGCGCGCCCAGGCGAACGGCGCCAGCATTGTCCAGCGATACGAAGTCGGCTCGCATGTCATGGTGGCGCCGGTCGACCAGCACCACCGGCTTGCCATGAAGTGCAACGTCTACAGCGGCGCCGCCATCCTGGCCCAGCGTGTTGAGAATAAAACCTTCCACTTGATAGGCCGAGAGAGTTTCGATTGCCTCGCGCTCACGTCGGCTGTCATTTCCGAGGTTAAACAGCATGAGCAAATAGCCGGCTTGTTGGCATGCTTTTTCAGCGCCGCGCAATACCGCCACGGAAAACGGGTTGGTGACGTCGGCGACCACCAGTCCAATGAGACGCGAGCGACCACGCTTGAGTGCCTGCGCCATCGGGTTCGGGCTGTAGGATAGCGCCAAGATGGCGGCCTCCACTCGTGTCGCGATGCCGTTGCTGAGCAATTTGTCACGGTGGTTCAAGAACCTCGAAACAGTGGCTTTGGAGACGCCGGCTTGCCGTGCCACATCAGCAATGGTGGCGCGCGCTGTGGGTGCGGTTCGTGCAAGAATCTTGGTTGGCATTTGAAATGGAAGCAGCTTATGAAAGCCGATTGAAACCGTTTTCATGCAATGCTAACGGATACGGATAGAAAATTCAAATGCTGGCAACCAATCAGTTGTTCATGGTGATGGCGCTGATTTTTTTCATCGCGGCGGCCAGTATCTGGCTAGCACCACGTCCGGCGCATCCCGCTGGGGAATAGCGATTTCCCGCCTTGGTCGCGCACCCAGGCCATGTGCGTCGGCTCAGTCCCTGACGGCGTCCCCTCCTCATCGTCGAACAAATCATCGTCTGGCGATGTGCGCCTTCTGGCGGGGGATTCGCTTCAAGCAGCGCAGTGGGGATGCGACGGCGGCAATATTTCATGCCGCGTTTGCCGCGTTCGGAGAGATTTTCTGAGATTGCTTTCATGGTCCTGTATCACTGGTTTGTGTAACAGGCTGTGTAACAACCGGGGTTTATACCCGGCTGCAACCCCTTGATTTATAAGGAAATCAAGGACTTACATGAAAGATTTGGGTGTTGGGGTGGCTGATGGGGCTAGAACCCACGACAACAGGAATCACAATCCTGAAAATATAGTGTTTGCCATTGTTGAAATAGGTTGATAGAATCAATACAAATCAACAGCTTACGTGATTTGATACTGTGATTGCAATCAGGTAGGTGTTGATTGAAATTGGTCTAAATTCAGAAAATTTGCTTACATCCGTCATTACATCCTGTCCGATGTAAGCAATTTGGAGAGGTCAACATGGCAAAGATTGTGTTCACCGCCGGGCGGGTTAAAGGCTTTAAATGCCCACCGGACAAAGTTCAAGCGTTCCTGTGGGACGTGACGGCGCCGGGTCTGGGATTGCGAGCAACGCCAGCGGGTACGCCCGCCTACATCTTCCAAGGCAGGTTCCAGGACAAGACCATCCGCCTGACCATCGGTAGCCCGGAAGCGTGGAGCATTCCCCAGGCACAGGAAAAAGCCCGCGAGCTGCAGCGCCTGATCGATGGCGGCCATGACCCGCGCGACCTGAAACGTGATGCGTTGACAGCCGCCGCGGCAAAGCAGGCTGAGGACGCCGCCAAAGCAGAAGCCGCCAAGCTGGCCGCGCTGACCGTCGGCGAAGTGTGGACCGCGTATCTGGCCGAGCGCAAGCCGCACTGGGGGGCACTCAATTACCGCGACCATATCGACAAGGCCAAGCCCGGCGGTCTACCGTCTGGACGGCGTGGTCACGGCAAGAAACTGACACAACCGGGTCCACTGGCCGCATTGATGCCGCTGGCATTGAAAGACCTTGACCAGGCGACCATTGAAGCGTGGGCGGCACGCGAAGGCAAAACCCGGCCGTCATCCGCCCGTCTGGCGTGGCGCCTGCTGACCGTGTTCCTGAACTGGTGCGGCGATCAACCCGCATATGCCGCATTGCTGCCTGCCAAGAATCCCGCGAAGACAAACAAGGTCCGCGAAGCACTGGGCAAGGCCGGGGTTAAGAAAGACGTCCTGCAGAAGGGACAGCTTAAGGCATGGTTTACAGCCGTGCAGCAGCTACAAAACCCGGTCATTTCCGCCTGCCTGCAAATGATGCTGCTGACCGGTGCCAGGCCCGGCGAAGTGCTGGCGCTGCGCTGGGAGGATGTGAACACCAAGTGGAAGGGAATCAGCATCCGCGACAAGGTAGAAGGGACCCGAGAGATTCCGGCGACCCCCTACATGCTGCACTTGCTGGCCACCCTACCCCGCCGCAATGATTGGGTTTTTTCAAGTACGCGCACACTCGACATGAGCGAGAAAAACATCAGGCGCAGAGAGTCGAAAAGCGCAAAAAAGGGGACGCCGTTACCAGAGGGCGAAGTTCAGGAAACCAGCTCAACAGGCCACATATCTGTGCCGAACAATCCGCACACTCGCGCGTGCAAAGCCGCCGGGCTTGATGGCCTGACCTTGCATGGCCTGCGCCGGTCATTCAAGAGCCTGACCGAGTGGCTAGAAGTTCCCGTCGGCGTGGTGGCACAGATTCAAGGTCACAAACCCAGCGCAACCGCCGAGAAGCATTACACGGTCCGTCCGCTTGAATTGCTGGCGATGCACCACGAAAAAATCGAGGCGTGGATCCTTGAGCAGGCCGGGATCAAGTTCGACCCGAAGGCCGCGCCCGGTGCTTTGCGCGTGGTCGGCGCCGCGTGAATTGTGGCCGTGTTGCGCAGTAGCAACCATCGATGTGCACAAATTTATGTCAAACGAAAACTAAATTATTTCATCGCTTGCGTTGACTGCAAATTATCCTTGTTTGGTGTCGTTGATTGGTCAATACTGTGATGAAAACGCGAAGGAACCAGTGCCGTACAAAATGACGAGACCGCTACCGATCAGTTCCTGGCAAAGTGCTTCTATCTGGCAATCGTCAGCAGGCAGATAGCGCATTTTGAAGGTCCGCGGCTTCCACACCATGCGACCATCCTTGTCCGATTCACACCAGAGCGCGATGTAAAGCAGTCGGGCCAGTGGCGACAACGAAACGATGTCCTCGCTGGTGAAAAACTCCGGCTTGATTGTTCTAATGCGTGCCATATGACACCTCCGCTGCCTGGGGTCGCAGGACATAGCGGCCGACTCTGTGCTTCGTGCCGGCTTCGCTGACGATGACGTCCCACACGGTGTCGATGCGATCGCCTGCCATGCGTAGCTGCATGACTCGGGCGCGCGGGTCGTAGAGGTCAAGGTGGCGCATCAGCTCAAAAGTTGTCACGCTGAATTGGGACAGTGCAACCCGGAGTCGTTGGCACTGCTCGGTGCAAGTGTTGCCCGGGTGTTGCAGCAGGATTGCTTCCAACGCCTGGCGCTTTTCGGTTGGGGTCTGGAATGCGTTATTCACGATTCACCCCCATCTGGCGCAATGCAGATTCAACGCCATCGAGGTCGCAGCAGTGCTTGACCCATCCCCACTTGCTGAGAATGTAGCCAGAGCCGAGCCTTTGCAGGCGGTGGCCGGCTTTTGAGGCGCGTGCCGTCAGTGTGGCGAAGCGGTTGCGCTGCGCTTCGGCATCAGCGATAATTTCGGCGCTGGTAGGTTGGTTTCCGAAGCCCTGAGAGTCGCAAGCTCTTGGGGCTTTCTCGTTGGCGGCGGCCATGATTTAAGCCACTCCCAGCACGCGCTTGATTTCAGACACTGGCCAAGCCAAACGGCTGTTGACGCGCACGGGGCGCAAAGGTCCTTTTGTCTCGTAAATCGCCCAACAGCGGAGTGTTTGAGGGCGCCTTCCCAGCAAATAGGCTGCGTGCTCAGTGGTGACGTGAGTGCGGGTTACGCCTACGTCCCATCCTTCAAATCGCACCAGCATATCAACCCGCGCGAGAGCGCGAGTCAACTGCCAGAGCCTGATGCAAAGAGCACGCGTTCCCCACGCGTCGGCACGCGTCAATCACGCGACCTCGACGCACAGGGAGGAAGGGAAGGGAAGGGAAGGATAGATAACGCGTCAGGCTTCGCCTTGTTTTGGTCAGCATACCCAAAGAAGGTAGCCAAGACTGCAGCATTGAAAGCGTTCAATACAGCCAAGGTCACCAGCGAGTTGCTCGACACCATCCTGAAAGACATTGAACGCCGCAAAGTTGGCGATGACGATTGGCAGAAGGCAGGCGGCAAGTTCATTCCATACCCGGCAAGCTACTTGAACGAGAAGCGCTGGGAGGATGAGGTCGACAACTGCGGCAGGGCAGAACCCAAGCCGTGGGATGGTGCCAAGTGATCGCGCCGCCCTACCCTCGTGGCGCCGCGCGCGCTATCGCCGATGCCAGAGCCAACGGCATGAAGCCGTCCGGTGTCGTGTTGGTCGTTCTGGCGGGTCATTTCGATTGGCCAAACCCCACGGTCTATGCAACCCCCGGCGAAACGTACCGCTGGGACTGGCTGAAAGGCTTGTCTGTCGTCGTGCTGACTGACGGCAAGACACGCCTGAAACAGATTCTCAGTGACATCGAGCTTGCCGAGCCCCATCAGGTTGACGTCATCGACGCCGAACGCCGACGCGGGTGGTTGGTGACAGGGGCATCCCCAAGGATTGTCAAGACCGTCCGCTGGCCGCGCGCGTGGGTTGAGGACTGGCTTGGTGACGGTGTTTGGCACCGTGACCTGAACAACATCAAGGCAGTGGCAGTGCAAGCGGCAGAGGTCGCGCGCCAGGAAAAACCTACTTTTGAACCGGAGGCCATATGGACTTAATCCCCGATAGCGATAACCTGAATGACTACTTGGGTGAGTCTGAATTTCTGGCGTCCGTGCGCAGCGCTTCAGACTTTTCAGAACAGGTCAAAGCCGACCTCGACCCCCACAAACCACAGGACAGTGCGCCCGGCCTGCTACTTCGGAAGACACGACGCCTTCTCCACTTTCGCCCAGGCGAGGTCACAGTCTGGGCCGGCTACAACGGGCACCGCAAGAGCATGATGACCAGTCAGGCCGCTATCGATCTGGCAACGCAGGGCGAACGGGTTCTAATCGCCAGTCTCGAAATGCTTCCTTGGCGCACCATGTCACGCATAACCCGCCAAGCGTGTGGCGCTGAGCATCCAACCCCGGCCATGATCGACAAGTTTCATTCATGGACGGCTGGAAAACTCTGGCTTTTTGACTACGTTGGCCGGATCGCACCAGCGCGCGCACTGGCGTTGTGCCGGTACTTTTCGGATGTGCACCGCGGCACCCACGTTGTGCTGGACAGTTGGATGATGGTTTGCTCAAGCGAAGAACACCTTGACGAGCAAAAGCAGTTCAGCACTGACCTGTGCCGGCTGGCGCAGGAAACCGGGCTGCACGTGCACGTCGTTGCCCATTGCCGTAAACCCAGCGGCACAGGCAGCGAAGACAAACCGCCGACTCGCTATGACATTCGGGGATCTGGTGCGATCAGTGACCAGGCCGCAAACACCCTGATTGTTTGGATGAACAAGAAGAAGTTCGCCAAGCTCGATAGCAACCCGAACGACATCGAGGCCCTGAACGAGCCCTGCGGCATCCTGCGATGCGACAAGCAGCGCAACGGTGCATGGGAGGGGTCGGTTCAGATTTGGCATGACCAGGCTAGCTTGCGGTTTTGTGACGACCGCACTTCGGCGGTTGAGCCCTATCGCTTCACCATGGGCTAGAGGACGTAGACCGACACCACCCCACCACACCACAACCTGAAAACCAGCCACGGCCTGTCCTGACAAGCCCGTGCCCCATATCTGTTGAGCCTCAAACCATGAACGACCGTGAAATTCTTGCCACCGCACTGCGCTGGCACACCGCCCACCAGAACCGCCGCGCGATTGGTGCAGAAAAGCGCCGCAATGAAAAGGCATTGAAGGAATTCGGCGACCAGCAGTTCAATCCGTATGCACCGACCTACAGAGAGTCCTGCAGGGTCCGCGACGCCGCCAGCGATGCAGCGCAACGCCTGACCCCTGCCAGGCGCAAGGAACTGGCAGCTCTGCGCGATCTGGCCCGAGCCTGCACCCAGGCCCGCGGCGAGCTGCGCCAGGTTGACGATGCCTCCGAGGTCATTGACGTGAAGTTGATCCAGAACAGCACCAGGCACTTCCCTGCCGGCGGGTTTTGATCTAGGATGAACCCTCGTCAAATAAGAAACCACCACGGGAGGACAAATGGCCATCACTCCAAACACCGGAAATTCTGATACACCCTCATTCAAGAACAAGGCATTCAACCCGATGGTGATAGCGGTTTGCGTGCTAGCAGTCGCGGTTGCGGTTTTGGCGTTCTATGTGTTTCAGTTACAGCGGTCAACGAGTCGGCAGCCGGCAACGGTTGAGGTTGCAAAAACTGCGGCACCGGCACAAGAGACCATCTTGGCAGGGTCAACTGCCGTCAAACCCACCGCGGATGAGATGGTTCTAAAGATGATCGAGGCACAGACGGCCGGCGACGATGCGATGGTTGAAAAAATCAGATTGCAGCTCGACGGATTGCCAAAGGCATCGCGGGGAGAAAGAAAGGCGGCACGCAGCCTAAACGACGCAGGTCTCAAAGCATTGCAAGACGGTGACACCGCGTTGGCCATTCGCACATTTTCCGACGCCCAAAAGAGCGATGCATCCGACCCGGAGATTGCCAATAATTTGGCACACGCGCTGGTCAAAGATGATCGACTTGTCGATGCATCAACCGCAATCATGAAGTCACTGCAATTGAATTCTGTCCGGTCGGCTGCATGGGGAACATTGGCTTTGATCTACTCGAAAACCGGTTTCCCAGAACGGGCATCAGCTTCGTTTCAAATTGCATTCCGATACAGCAGGAGCAGTCAAGCTACCGTTACCTATCTGCAAAATCTTGTTGAATCCGACACAGATGAGAAAGTGCGTCAGTCCGCTGGTCTTGCAATGCAGAGTAAGGCGATCAAGGAATGGATGGCAACGCAAAATCTGGGTGAGGTCGGTGCAGTGGCAGCGGAGCAAGCAGTTGCACGCAATAAGGCGGCAGCAGAGCAGGTAGTGGTGAGCAAGGCACAGCCCGGACTGGCTCTTTCCAATGGGATGCCGCTACGGGCCGAGAAGCCTATCAGGCCGCTGAATGCAGAGAAACTCCCCGCATCTTTTGCATGGCTTGCGAAATTGCCATTTGGGGTCAGTGAGCGACAATTTACAGACACATTCCGGGGCACCGGCTGTTATAACACCAACCCGGCATCGCGTACTTGTGCTGTTGACACTCTCAACCGCCAATGTCTGCAGGGTTTCAATGCTACCTGCAAAGTCATTTTGCTTGATTTCAATGAAAACGGACTATATGGTTTCTTTGCGGGATATGAATCACGAGCGGAATTTTTCCCGATTCTTCTGTCTCTTCAGAAAGCGTTTGGGGACGGGGATGAAAAGCCATTTTTTAGTAACGAGGGTTATGGGATTATTAAGAAGGGTAGTGATTTCACTTGGGAAATAGACGGCGCAAGACTTCAAGCGAATGTGACCGATGGCGTTGATAATCAAGGCAGGGCGTATAAGAGCCATTATTTTTTGGTCCGTAGAAAGTAGAAGAGCGTTGTGTGCGAAGGCGTCAACCCGCCCCAGACTATGCGCAATTTCTCGCGCACCCCACTCGTCAAAAATGTACGAGTCCGTAAGCTCGCACGAATTTCGTGCTAGCCTGGGATGACCCAGATTTGGAGCATCGCCAGATTCAACCGGTAACACGATGGGACCGCCTAAATCGGGCTATGGTCCAAATCTGAACCATCCCCTGTGCCGACGAATTTCGCCGGTACAAGCGGTAGGTGTCCGCAAAGTTGCGGAGTCCCCCCCCAGTCAGGCAGCCACATCGCGGGTTTTCTGATCCGCAGTGGCTGCGGATCAGTCAACAAGGGGGTGCTCAAACTGCGACCCCCTTCGCGCTTCGTACGGAAGACGCACGAAGGCATGCCGACACCAAAGGTCGCATTTCAAATTCGACCTTCGCTGTCTTGGCAGGGTCCGCAGCCATTGCGGATCCACCGTGCCGGCCAGCACACAGCCCGCGTTTCAAACGCGACTTCCCACCACTGGAGGAAGTGTGCGGCCACCACTGATGGACGGGTTATTTCCAGAACCGGAAAGAACAGCAGCGCACCAGGTCAAGCCGTCATCGCTTGCCGCGCAGCCTTCGCCAGGAAGCCACTGCGGGTCGCACCACTGGCACGCGCCGCTTCATCAATGTCATGCACCAGACCCTCTGGCAAAGAGATATTGAGCCTCACGGGCTTTTGGCTACTGCGAACGTCCAGGCGGGACACGTCAACATCGACCAGCATCCACATGCCGCCGACAAAGTCGGTATTGGTCGCCAGTTCCTCAAGCGTCGTGGGCACTGGCAGGTCCATGCCTTCGCCTTCGCACCAGAC
>CAIVLG010000231.1 GCA_903906695.1 uncultured beta proteobacterium
GAGCCGACGCAATGGCCTCGCGGGCATTTATCAATACACGATCATCTCCGCTGGCAGGACGTGACATGACTTTCTCCATCAGGATTGATGGAGATATTATTACACTAATGAACTAGAAATGGAATCAACACTGTGCCGGGCGATCTCGATGTCGCTCTGCATGTGCTGGACGGCTGGGTGCTCGGCAATCACCTTGCCACCCTGCTTGCGAATGCCCGCGAAGTCACGCGCCAGTGCCTGACCGCGATCCAGCGCTCCCGCTCCGATGGATAGCAAACCCAACACATCCAGCTTGAACGTCTTTGCATAGATGGCGCGCGAAGCATCGGGACCCGGCTTGATCGTCTTGCCCGCGGTGGACAGTTGGCGGACCACAAAGCCCGCCAGTTCATCGAAGCCATGCTGTGCATTGCCTGCGGTTACGTCCAGATCCTTGCGTTCGACGTAGCGCCAGGCGATTTGGTCATCCAGCCAAACGGGCCAGACCCCCAATGTTTACCGCAAAGCAGTCAAGCTCGAAACTGAACAGAGCCGCAGTCGTCAGGAGTGAGGCTCTTTGCTAAACAAGTGACGCCCGCAGGGAAGATGTTGCCCTTGCTGCTCGATCGACCGGTATCGGGCGGTCAATCTGGACTTCTGTAATTTCGCTTCGCTGCAGACTTGTCCATCGAGAGACTCAATATTTACTCGGTGAACCGCCGCGGTCAACCGCTGGCCGATAAACCTGCCTACCTACTGCCCAGATATGCTGAAGCAATTGGCACCAACGATGCGGCTGTGATGCCGAGGTAGGACAGGCCCGGCACCTTGCCACTGGCGACGTTGTCAATCTGCATGGAGTCGAGGTTGTCGCGGCTCATCATGGGCTCGCCTGGTGCCAGTTCCATCAGAGTGGCCTGCAATCGGCCGAACCAGCGCGGCAGCGCCAGCACTGGGCGACCGCGTCCACCTCGCACGCCGCTGAGACGCGCTGACAATTGCACCAGTTCACGCAGCGTGTACACATCTGGGCCACACAATTCCAGAATCTGCGGGTGCTTCGATGCACAGGTAGTGCCGGCAGGCTCCAGGCTGCGTACTACGGCACGGGCTACATCCTCCACCCAAACCGGTTGAAAGCGCGTTGTGGCACCGGCCAGCGGCATTACCGGCAGTACTTTTTGCAGCCGGGCAAAGACGTTGAGAAACTTGTCCTGGGCGCCAAAAATCACGCTAGGTCGCAAAATGGTGAGTTCAAGCCCAGCCTGTGCACCAGAACTGGCGGCGCGCAGCAAGACCGCTTCGCCCCGCCCCTTGCTGCGAAGGTACATCGAAGGAGCAGCCGCGGGCTGTTGCGCGTCAGCCCCGAGAGCACTGAGGTGCACCAATTGCCTGACACCAGCCGCGCCGCAGGCCAACGCCAGCTTTTGCGGCAGGACCACATGGACCTTCTCAAACGTATCCAGTGTTCCGTGAAGGATGGCGACCAGGTTCACGACCGCCTGCTGGCCTGACAGTGCCTGGGTCAGCGCCGCTTCGTCATGCACGTCAAGTTCCAGCACTTGAACCTCAGGCAAGCTCAAGTGCAGCAGTTGGGCGTTGGATCGCTGGCGCGTTGGAACTGTCACTTGCCAGCCATGACGCAGCAGCATTTCACACACCGGGGCTCCGACAAAACCGGTACCGCCCAATCCCAAAACGTTCTTCATGCTCCGACTCTAACTCCACTTGTCATGTACAGTGCCAAGCAGGATCAAACAGCCATAACCAACGGCGAGCAAAAACCGCTAACATGACAGCCAGCTTTAGCTTCCGAACTCACCATGATCACCTCCACCATCGACAATGTCAGCATTACGACCCAGGCCAACATCTACTTTGACGGCAAATGTGTAAGCCACGGCATCACCTTTGCCGATGGCAGCAAAAAAACCGTGGGTGTGGTTTTGCCAGCCACTTTGAAATTCAACACGGGTGCGCCGGAAATCATGGAATGCGTGGCTGGCAGTTGCGACTACAAACTGGCAGGCAACCCGAGTTGGCTGAAGTCGGCTGCAGGCGACAAGTTCAGCGTACCGGGCAATTCATCGTTCGAGATTCGTGTCAACGAGGCATATCACTACATTTGTCATTTCGGCTGATTCAGACCACAACCGGTTCCGGCTCAAGCCGGATGCCAAAACGCTCGTAGACGCTGGTTTGTATCGCCTTGGCCAGCGTCATGACTTCGCCACCGGTGGCGCCGCCCCGATTGACCAGCACCAGGGCCTGCTTCTCGTAGACGCCGGCATTACCGACTGACTTGCCCTTCCAGCCACAGGCGTCAATGAGCCATCCGGCAGCCAGTTTGACCGAACCGTCAGCCAGATGGTAATAGACAATCTTGGGGTCGCGCGCGATGATGTCGGCACATTGTTCGGGTGTGACCGAAGGGTTCTTGAAGAAACTGCCGGCATTGCCAATCACCAACGGGTCGGGCAATTTCGAACGGCGGATGTCACAAATCCATTGGAAGATCTGCTGCGCCGAGGGCTGAGCGATACCCGACTCGAATATCTTCCTTTCGAGATCCGCGTAACCAAGCACCGCTTTCCACAGCTTGGGCAATGAAAAGCGAACACGGGTGATCAGAGTCCGCCCGGCCAGGCCAATGGAACTGGAGGAATGTTTGAAAACCGAATCGCGATAACCAAACGCACATTGCGCGGCGTTCAGGGTGAACATCCTGCCGCTCTGGAGGTCCACCGCGTCTAGCGAGTCAAACCGATCCTGCAACTCGACGCCATAGGCGCCGATGTTTTGCACCGGAGCCGCACCCACGGTGCCAGGAATCAGCGCCATGTTCTCCAGGCCGGGATAACCCTGTTCCAGCGTCCAGGCGACGAAGTCGTGCCAGTTTTCTCCCGCGTCCGCTTCAACGATAAAGGCCTTTGCGTTGTCTTCCAGCAGGCGACGGCCTTTCATCTCCACTTTCAGCACCAGAGGCTTGATATCGCCGGTAAGCACAATATTGCTGCCCCCACCGAGCACAAATTTAGATCGCCCAAGCCAATCCGGATGCGCAACAATGGTTTCGATGTCAGTCAGGCTGGCAATGCGGACCATGCAGTTTGCCTTGGCCACAATGCGAAAGCTGTTGCAAGACTCAAGGGGAACATTTTTCTCGATTAACATTGCAGCAATTCTCGCACTTGCACTCAAGCGCATGATTTCTTCGGGAGTTTAGCAATGCCCTCTTTTGATACAGTCTGCGAAGCCAATCAAGTGGAGGTCAAGAACGCCGTGGAAAACAGTGCCAAGGAGATCGGCACGCGCTTTGATTTCAAGGGCACTCCGGCGGCCATTGAGATCAAAGAGAAGGAAATTACCCTGATTGGAAATGCCGATTTTCAATTGACCCAGATAGAGGAAATTCTGCGCAACAAATTGACCAAGCGCAACGTCGATGTACGATTTCTGGACCGGGGCGAGGTACAGAAGATCGGCGGTGACAAGGTCAAGCTGATCATCAAGGTGCGCAACGGCATTGAAACTGAAGTTTCAAAGAAAATCCAACGCACTCTCAAGGACAGTAAACTGAAAGTGCAGTCGGCTATACAGGAAAGCAAGCTGCGCGTCACGGGCGCTAAACGGGACGATTTGCAGACCGCCATGGCCTTGATCAGGAAGAGCATCACCGATCTTCCTTTGAGTTTTGACAACTTTAGAGACTGACAGATTGTCGCCATGACAGTACAGACCGAAAATGAATACGAAGACTTGCTTAGTCTGTGGTCTGATCTGGAGTCGGGACTAGGAATCATCCTGGGTAGTTTTGGCAGCATTCAGGAATTCGAGCAACGGGTCTGGCAGTACGACCGCTGGATGCGTGACTTGCTTGAAAGCGACACGGACCTCGGTTTGTACCTGCTCTTTCAGCTGGCGGCCAACTCACCGGTCGGATACAGCGCTTCCCACGCCCTGATCTGCTCCGTGTTGTGCGAACTGATAGCCGTGCACCTGGCGCTACCCAAAATGGAGCGGGACAGTCTGGTCCATGCAGCCATGACCATGAATTTGTCGATGACCCCATTGCAGGACCAGCTTGCCGAACAACTGGAGAAAAGACCAACGCCCCAACAACAAGCCGAGATTGCCGCGCACCCGGTCAACAGTTCGGCGCTGCTGAGTCAAATCGGGGTGACCGATAGGTTGTGGCTCGATACCATCAGACTGCACCATGATGCGGCAACTGACGCCGGAGTGCTGTCGGACATTCCTCCGGCGGCACGACTGGCTCGCATTCTGCGCATCGTTGATCGTTACGCCGCGATGATCAGTCCGCGCGGCTCACGGGAAGGTCGTAGCACCACCGATTCCATGCGTTCCATTGTGGCTAAATCAGTCCAACGTCATGACGAGGTGGCGCATATTCTGGTGCGTGCGGTGGGATTGTGCCCACCGGGCACCTTTGTGCGCCTCGACAATAGCGAACTGGCTATCGTGGTGCGTCGCAGCGGCCAGCCGAATCTGCCTGAGGTGGCCGTTGTGATGGATCAGGAGGGCGCAGTTCTCAATCCACCCCGACTGCACAGGACGGCCGATGGCAGTCCAAGGATCAAGACCGCATTGTCGGCGTCAGCTGTAAAAGAGCGTATGAATCATCACCGGATCTTGCGCCTGACCTGAGCGTGACCGCCCGCTGGCCTCAGCGCAGCCACTTTTGCAGGAATTGGGCTTGACCCATTGCTGGGTCGAGTTGGTAGTTTGAAAAGCCGGATCGCATGTAGAGTTTCATGGCCCCGACATTGCCCGCCAGCACTTCCAGTGTCAGTTTGCAGGACCCTCGGTCACGCGCCAGTGTCTCAACCAGTGACAACATTTTCTCGGCGACGCGCCGACCACGATAGGCCGGCAACACGACGACGTCATGAACATTGACCAAGGGCTGGCACGCAAAGGTGGAGAACCCTTCGATGCAATTCACCAGACCGATTGGTTTGAGCTGATCTGCCACCTCAAATGCCAAAACGCTGAAGGCCTGCGGCCGCGCGGCCAGCGATGCCACCAGGTTGGCTCGTGCAAAGTCGGTCAATCCACAAGCGCCACCCATCGGATCTCTGGCATACGCATCAAGCAGTTCAACCAGGGCACGGGCATGGTCAGCATTGCCATAATCCGCACTGCAAACCTGCACCTTGTGGCCGGACTCGGTCATGGCTTGATGCTGTCGACCAGACGTTGGGCGCACTCTTGAGCCTGCTGCGCATCCGCCGCTTCGACCATCACTCGCAGCAAAGGTTCTGTGCCGCTGGCGCGAATCAGCAGGCGACCGCGGTCACCCAGTTCGGACTCCACAGCCGCGGTCGTAGCAGCCAATTGTGGGCTGCTTTTCCAGTCCTGACCGGGTTTCAATCGCACGTTGATAAGCACCTGCGGGAACAACGTGACCTCTGCCAGCAATTCAGACAGGGACTGACCGCTTCGCAAGCAGACCTGCAGCACCTGCAGCGCGGAAATGAGACCGTCGCCAGTGGTATGTTTGTCGAGCGCTAGCAAATGCCCCGACCCCTCGCCTCCCAGCAGCCAGCCACGTTTTTCAAGTTCTTCCAGCACATAGCGGTCGCCCACTTTGGCGCGTACCAGTTGAACCGATTTGGCCTTCAGTGCCAGCTCGACCGCCATATTGGTCATCAAGGTTCCGACAACGCCGGGAACCTTTTCTTCGGCGCGTCTGCCGGCGAATTCTCCGCCACGCAACAAGCGCTCTTTGACCATCAAGAAGAGCAATTCGTCCCCATTGAACAATCGACCATTGGCGTCAACCAGTTGCAAGCGATCGGCGTCGCCATCAAGCGCGATGCCATAGTCCGCCCGATTCGCCTTGACGGCATTGACCAGCGCCTGCGGGTGAGTTGCTCCAACTTCATGATTGATGTTCAAGCCATCCGGAGCGCAACCAATGGCAATAACTTCCGCGCCCAGCTCATGAAATACTTTCGGTGCGACCTGATAGGCAGCACCGTGGGCTGCATCAACCACGATCTTGAGTCCCTTAAGGGTCAGATCCGCCGAAAAGGTACTCTTGCAAAACTCGATGTAGCGGCCCGCAGCATCGTCGAGTCGGCGGGTCTTGCCCAAGTTCGTGGAGTCTACCCACACTGGCGCCTGCTCCAATGCTGCCTCCACATCGGACTCCCATGCGTCGGGCAGCTTGCTGCCATGGGCACTGAAAAACTTGATGCCATTGTCGGCAAAGGCATTGTGGCTGGCACTGATGACGACACCCAGCGAAGCGCGTTGTGCGCGCGTCAAATACGCCACACCGGGTGTCGGCAAGGGCCCCAAGAGCACGACGTCGACACCGGCTGAATTGAATCCACTCTCCAGCGCGCTCTCCAGCATGTAACCTGAAATGCGTGTGTCCTTGCCGATCAGCACCGTTGGTCGGGCCTCCGACCTCTTCAGAACACGACCTACAGCATGAGCCAGTCGCAAAACGAAGTCAGGTGTGATCGGCATTTTTCCGACCGTGCCGCGAATGCCATCGGTTCCAAAATAAATTCTGCTCAAGCTTGTTCTCCTTGGTTCAAATTTGTCACACGGTATAGAGCCTATCTTAGGGCACGCCAGACCTTGAGGGCCTGCACCGTTTCCATCACATCATGAACGCGCACGATGGAGGCGCCGCGCTCGACTGCCAGCAGTGCCGCCGCAACGCTGGCCACCAGCCGCCCCTGTAGGTTCGGTCGGGCCACGGAATCCCGGGCAATTCCGAGCGCCTCGGTCAATGATGATTTTCGCGACCAGCCCACCAACAGCGGACAAGCGGTGCCGAGCAGTTCATGTTGACGCGCCAGCAGTGCGAAGTTTTGAGCGACGGTCTTGCCAAAACCGATGCCGGGATCAATGACGATTCGGCTCCGGTCAACGCCCCTGGCTTGCAGTTCAGCCACAGCGCGTTCAAAGAACAGCGCGACCTGGGCCACGACGTCACCTTGCATGGGCAGCGTCTGCATGGTCGAAGGTTCACGATGCATGTGCATCAGACAGACGCCGCAGTTCGGGTGTCTTGCCACGACCTGCGAGGCAGCCACCGACGGGTCTGCCTGCGGCCCGGACCAACGCAAGGCCCACACATCGTTGATGATGTCGGCGCCCAGGTCCAGCATGGCCTGCATCACCGTAGGTTTGTAGCTGTCCACCGACACCGGCACTCCGAGTTTGACAGCCTCACGCAGGACAGGCAACAGACGCGCAAGTTCCTCTGCCTGCCCGACCGCAACTGCGCCGGGCCGCGTTGATTCGGCCCCGATGTCGAGAATGTCAGCGCCTTCCTTGAGCAGTTTTTCGCAATGCCGCACAGCGGTTGCCGGCGCCATGTGGCGACCCCCATCGGAGAATGAGTCAGGCGTCAGGTTGACGATGCCCATTACTTTGGGCATCGCCAGATCGATAAGGAATCTTGAAGTAGTCCATTGCATGAAAGAAACGGTACCTCGCCCCTCGCCAAGACCGCGCTGTCCGCTCCGTCTTGGCCGACCAATACCGCCGTTACGCTGCCTTTGGCGCAGCGTCAGGCTTCACGGCAGGCGCACCGCCAGTACTGTTGTCGCCTCCAGCAGAAGGTATGCGCGGCGTCCAGTCCTTGGGCGGCCTTGGCTCCTTGCCAGCCATGATGTCTTCAATCTGGTCGCTATCTATGGTTTCCCACTCCAGCAAGGCCTTGGCCATGGCATGCATCTTGTCTTGGTTGTCCTCAATCAGCTTGCGTGCCAGACTGTACTGCAGGTCAATGATGCGACGCACCTCCGCGTCCACTTTCTGCATCGTTTGCTCGCTCATGTTGGTCGTCTTTGTCACCGAGCGACCGAGAAAAACTTCACCCTCATTGTCGGCATAGACCATAGGCCCCAGTGCATCGGTCATGCCATAGCGGGTCACCATATCGCGGGCAATGTGCGTGGCGCGTTCGAAGTCGTTGCTGGCACCCGTTGTCATCTGGTGCATGAAGACTTCCTCGGCGATGCGGCCACCAAACAGCATGCTGATTTGGTGCAGCATATATTCACTGTCGTAACTGTAGCGGTCCTGGGCCGGCAGACTCATCGTCACACCCAGAGCACGTCCGCGTGGAATGATGGTAACTTTGTGAACCGGATCGCACTTCGACAGGATCTTGCCAATCAGAGCGTGTCCCGATTCGTGATACGCGGTGTTCCTGCGTTCACTCTCGGGCATCACCATGCTCTTGCGTTCAGGGCCCATCAGGATCTTGTCCTTGGCTTTTTCAAAATCCTGCATCTCCACCGTGCGCGCGCTCCGGCGTGCCGCCATCAGCGCCGCCTCATTGCACAAATTGGCGAGATCAGCGCCTGACATACCCGGCGTACCCCGCGCAATCACACCCGGTATGACGTCCTGACCCAGCGGTACTTTACGCATGTGCACATTCAGGATCTGTTCGCGGCCCCGAATATCCGGCAAAGTGACATACACCTGCCGGTCAAAACGCCCGGGACGCAGCAAAGCAGCATCGAGGATGTCGGGGCGGTTGGTCGCCGCCACGACGATCACACCGGCGTTGGTTTCGAAGCCGTCCATCTCGACCAGCATCTGATTCAGGGTCTGCTCGCGTTCATCGTTGCCGCCACCCAGACCGGCCCCGCGCTGGCGCCCGACGGCGTCAATCTCATCGATGAAAATGATGCACGGCGCATTCTTCTTGGCGTTGTCGAACATGTCGCGCACACGAGCTGCGCCGACGCCGACAAACATTTCGACAAAGTCCGAGCCGCTGATGCTGAAGAACGGGACTTTGGCCTCGCCTGCAATACCCTTGGCCAGCAACGTCTTGCCGGTGCCGGGCGGACCGACCAGCAACAGGCCGCGCGGAATTCGCCCACCCAGTTTCTGGAACTTCTGCGGATCCTTGAGAAAGTCAACCACTTCCTTGACTTCTTCCTTGGCCTCGTCGCATCCCGCAACATCGGCAAAAGTGACCTGGTTTGTGTTCTCGTCGAGCATGCGTGCCTTGCTTTTGCCAAAGCTGAACGCACCGCCTTTGCCGCCACCCTGCATCTGGCGCATGAAATAGATCCAGACGCCAATCAGCAACAGCATCGGGCCCCAACTGACCAACAGCGTCATCAGCAAAGAGCCTTCTTCGCGCGCCTTGACATCGAACTTGACGCCATTGGCAATCAGGTCACCGACCAGGCCCCGATCCAGATAGGTTGCCGTCGTCTTGACTTTCCGATCATCTGTAGTCACGGCAATGATTTCGGTGCCGCCCTGCCCCTCCTGAATGATGGCGCTCTTGATACGCTTGCCCCGGACTTCCTCGAGAAAATCGGAATAGCCCAGATTGGCAGCACCGGCCGGCCCACGTGTTTCGAACTGCTTGAACACCGTAAAGAGCACAAGCGCAATGACAAGCCATACGGCAATTTTCGAGAACCACTGATTATTCAAGCGAGCTCCAATACGGACGCGAAAGGAAAAGACTGTCTACAGTTGGGCGTCATTTTAGGCGTTTCAAGGCACGCGGGCGGTGCGGCTCTCTTTTTGCGCAGCTATTTGCCATCATTCAGGAGGATTTCACGCCGGAGCCGACCAAGAAAGTTTCGGCCGATTTGTCACGCGAAGCCCTGGGTTTGATGCGTTTGACCTCATGAAAGCTCTCCCGAAACCGCTTGACCAGCGGCTCGTAGACTGCGCCGTGAAAGACTTTGGCAACCAGCGACCCCTGTGATGTCAGATGCGCCTGCGCAAACTCAAGCGCCAGTTCCACCAGATTTTCGATGCGAGCCGCATCGGCCGACGCGATGCCGGACAGGTTGGGCGCCATATCGGATAGCACCAGATCCGCCTGCCGACCTTGCATTGCGGCTGCCAGGCGCTGCAACACCTCCGCCTCGCGGATGTCGCCGAGCAAGAAGACCACGCCCGGCACCGGCTCCATCGGCAGGATGTCGAGTGCAATGATGCTGCCGTTGAGTTCGCCTGCGGCGGCGCCACCGCCGGTCGCCGTTTTGGGTGACATCTTGCGGCGCACGTACTGACTCCAGGCTCCGGGTGTCGAACCCAGGTCGACCACCAACTGACCCGGCTTGATCAGGTCAAACGCCTCGTCGATTTCCTTGAGCTTGTAGGCAGCGCGAGCACGATAGCTTTCAAGCTTCGCCAGTTTGACGTAGGGATCGTTGACATGGTCGTTGATCCATGCCCGATTCACTTTACTGCTTTTGCTTTTGACCTTCATATTCACCTTCGTGACCGATAATAGCTCCATGCCTCAAATTCAACTGACTCCTGGCCAACGCAAAGAGTACCGTGCGCAAGCCCATCACCTTGATCCGGTCGTCATGGTGGGCGCTGAAGGTCTGAGCGCCGCGGTCAAGAAGGAAGCGGACGCAGCCTTGAAAGCGCATGGTTTGATCAAGGTGCGCGTCTTTTCCGATGATCGCACGGTCCGCGAAGCGATGTTTCAAACCCTGGCCGACGAACTCGGTGCCGCGCCGATCCAGCACATCGGCAAACTGTTTGTGCTCTGGCGTCCGCTTCCAGAAAATCCCAAGGCAGCGGACCAAGATCGAATGCCCGGTCCGCGGGACGTCAAGGTACTCAAGTACAGCAAACGTGGTGGTCAGCGCCCGGAAGTTAAAACTCTGCGCGTTCTTGGCAATCAGCGCCTTACCTCGGGTGGTCAGGTCAAACGCGCCAAGCCCAGGCAGGTCAGCATCAAGAAACGCGGTCAAGCCTGAGGGTCGCAAGCCTTGCAGACATTATGGCGGGCCTTTTTGCGGATTTGATGCCGTCAATTTCCACAAGGTTGCACCGGCGCACAACCATTGCAGCACGTACATCGCGCTGCCCATGCTGTGCCAGACACGCAAGTTTTCTCGTGCCAGAATTCGCGGTGCGACGGCAAATTCCGACAACAGGGCCAGCAACATTGCGCCCACAACAAATAACACAATCTCTTGCATAGGGGCAGCGTGTGCCCGAAGGTTGGAGCGAGAAAGCACCAGTAGCAGCGTGGCGCAAACACAGGATACCCAGGTTTGAGCCGTGAACAACCTGGCTGCCAGGCCCCCTGCAGTCGCTGCTTGAGGCAAATGGGCAAACAGCATCGGCACGACCAGAAATCCGATTGTTGATAGACTACACCACCACAGAGCAGCGAGCCAAACAGGTAATCGTGCCTTCATTTCAGGCGTAGCTGACCGCCACCACCTCATAGTGCCGGGTACCGCCCGGCGCCTGCACCTCAACGCTGTCGCCCTCCTCCTTGCCAATCAGGGCGCGCGCGATCGGACTGCCGATATTGATCAATCCAAGCTTAATGTCGGCCTCATCTTCACCAACGATCTGATAGGTGACCCGCTGGCCGGAATCCTCGTCTTCAAGCGTGACGGTTGCGCCAAAGACAACCCGGCCTGCGGCATTGAGCTCGGCTGGATCAATGATCTGGCAGGCCGAAAATTTGCCCTCTACTTGCTGGATCCGGCCCTCAATGAAGCCCTGGCGGTCTTTGGCCACTTCATACTCGGCATTTTCACTCAGGTCGCCCTGAGCGCGCGCTTCCGCGATGGCGTTGATCACGGCGGGGCGATCAATCGTCTTGAGTCTCTGTAACTCGGCTTTGAGCTTTTCAGCGCCGCGTTTCGTAATGGGAATGGTAGCCACGAACTGCTCCGTCAGGGGATTGCACAAAAGGAAACCGCCGTACGTTGCCGTGCGGCGGTGTGGCTCGATTATGCCGCCAATGTCAGTCCAAAATCAACTGGCCACCAACTGTGCGTGCATCTCCTGCACGGAAATCACGTCCAGGTGATCGACGTGCGGCATGCCCTGGACCGCTGCTTCGGCCCCGGCAATGGTGGTAAAGGTGGTGACCCGCTCCAGCAGCGCCGAGGTCCGGATCTGAC
>CAIVLG010000232.1 GCA_903906695.1 uncultured beta proteobacterium
CCCTGACGCTCTCGCAAGGCGTTCACGACCGCGACTGCAACGTCGTTGAAGGGTTGGGCCTGACCGGTTCCCAAATTGAATATTCCGGAAACTCCCGCGTGATCTAAGAACCACAGGTTGACGGCCACGACATCGTCAACAAATACGAAATCGCGCATCTGGGCGCCCGCCGCATAGCCGCCATAATCACCGAAAAGCTTGACCTTGCCGTCAAGCGCAAACTGCTTGAACTGGTGAAAGGCCACGCTGGCCATACGCCCCTTGTGCTGTTCGCGCGGCCCGTAGACATTGAAATAGCGAAAGCCGGCGACTTGAGCGCTCCCGCCAGCCGCCAGGCGTTCAAACTTATCGCCGAATTGGCGGCGCATGCGCTGGTCAAACAGCAGTTTCGAGTAGCCGTAGACGTTCAGCGGCCGCTCGAAAGCCGGATCCTCGCGAAAGGTGTCGGAGCCACCATAAGTGGCCGCGCTGGATGCGTACAACAGTCGTGTGCCATATTTTTGGCAAGCATGGAACAGGTTACAGGACAGGGTGTAGTTGTTGTGCAGCATGAACTTGCCGTCGCTTTCCATGGTGTCGCTGCAGGCGCCTTCATGGAACACGGCCTCTACCGAACCGAAGTCGCCCCGATCAAACATGCCATAGAAATCCTCAGCATCAACATAGTCCGCTATTCTGAGGTCAGCCAGGTTGCGGAATTTTTCGCCCTGCCTCAGGTCGTCGATCGCGATGATGTCATCGATACCACGCGCGTTCAGACCCTGTATCAGATTGCTGCCTATGAATCCGGCGGCACCGGTAACGACGATGCGGCTCATGCAAACAACTCCTCGTAGGAAACTGAGGCAGTGCCAAATTTTCCGACAACCAGGCCGCCTGCCCGGTTTGCCAGCGGCAGTGCCTGGCGCAGACTCATACCGGCCGCAACCAGCGTGGCCATGGTTGCGATCACCGTGTCACCGGCACCGGTGACGTCAAAGACTTCCCTCGCCTGGGCGTCGATGTGCAAATGACCATCGGCATCAAACAGTGTCATACCCTCGTCGCTGCGGGTCAGCAGTACCGCCTCCAGACCCAATTGCTGGCGCAGGTTTTGGCACTTGGTCTGCAAATCAGACTCGTCCAGCCAGGGTCCCATGACTTGCCGCAACTCGGTAAGATTGGGAGTGATGACGCTGGCATTCTTGTAGCGAGAGTAATCTGACCCCTTGGGGTCAATCAGGATCGGTTTGCCGCCGAGGCGTGCCCGGGCAATCATGTCGCTGACATGTGCCAGCCCCCCTTTGCCATAGTCGGAGAACAACACGACATCGTGTTGCGGCAACAGTTCAGCAAAGACAGTGCTTTGCGATGCAAGAACTTCGTTTTTCGGCAAGTTCTCAAAATCAAGCCGCAGCAATTGTTGCTGGCGACCGATCACCCGCAATTTGACAGTCGTCTTCAAATCAGGGTCTCGTCCGAAGTAAGCATCGATTCCGGTGCCGAGAACCAAGGCTTCGAGCCTACGACTGGCCTCGTCGTCGCCAACCACGGTCAGCAACGAGGATCGCCCACCGAGCGAAACAATGTTGAAAGCCACGTTGGCGGCACCGCCGCTGCGTTCTTCCTCGCGTGTAATGCGTACCACGGGTACCGGCGCCTCAGGTGAGATACGGTCCACTGAGCCGTACCAGTAGCGGTCCAGCATGACATCACCTACAACCAGGACACGGGCTTTCGACAAAGTTTCTCTGGCAATAGTCATGGCATGAGACGGCTGGTTATAACTCTTCCACGCGCCGGGCCGGGTAACTGTCCCAGGCCTGACAACCCGGACATTGCCAGAAGTGTTGTTTGGCTTCGAACCCGCATCCGGCGCAGCGATAGCGCAGCAGGGGTTTGACGGCATGGTCCAATGCTCGTTGTACTTGCGGATGAAATTGTTCGTGTTCCAGTTTTTCACCCGCAATCCATTTGGCGGCAGCCACCAGTGACGGTTCCTGTTCCAGGTGTCGGACATACCAGTCACGCGCCTTCGGCGCCGCGCTTGTCGGATCGGCTTCGAGGCTTACGACAGCGTCCAGCACATCCAGTGAGGGGGACGAATCATAATGTCTTTTGAGCAACTTCAGGGCCTCCGCCGTATGGCCGGACTTGATCGCCAGGTCGGCCAGAGCGTTGGCGATGAGGGGTACCGTAATGGGTGATGTTTCGACTGATTTGACCAGCGTTGTATAGGCTTTTTCGAACTTACCCTGACTGGCCAAAAGATCAGCCAAGGCGATACGTGGTCGTGGTGCCTCGGGTGCAGTGGCGATGGCCTGCTGCAACAACGACAGGGCCTGTTCAGCTTGCTCGTTGGTGACGCATTCAATCGCCTGTTCGCACAAATAGTGGGCCAGCCTTGAGTTGAAATCGCCTTGGTTGGTCGACGCCAGTTTCCGGGCAATCTGTGCAGCTTGTGGCCAGTCACGGCTGCGTTCGTAGTTGGCCATAAGAGCCAGGCGAGCTTGTTCCTCGAATGGTGTTCCTTCCAGTTTGAGCAATGCCGCTTCGGCGCGATCGAGCAGACCCGCTTTCAAATAGTCCAACGCCAACGCGTGCTGTGCGCGTTGATGATCGGCCGGTTTCAGATCGCCGCGTGACAATAGGTGTTCGTGAACTCGTACCGCACGTTCATATTCGCCACGACGCCGAAACAGGTTGCCCAGTGCAAAGTGCAACTCCGAGGTGTCCGGGTCGTTCTGTACGGCTTCGATGAAAGCGTCAATGGCACGGTCCTGCTGTTCATTGAGTAGGAAATTCAGGCCTTTGAAATAGGCCTTTGGTGCCTGGTGGTTCTCAATACGCAGTTGCCGGAGGTCAAAGCGCGAGGCCAGCCATCCCATCACAAACGCGAAAGGCAAGCCAAGCAGTATCCAGCTCCAGTCAAAGTTCATGAGGCGAAGGCGTAGGGGAGATATTGGCGGCCTGTGGCTCTGTACTGGCCAGAGTCTTGACCGTCGCCGCTGCGCGCCGCTGCCTGAGCCAGCGTGGCACCATTCCCAGCGCACCGACGGCCACTCCAGCCGCAAAGGTGCTCAGGACAACAAGAACTTGCGGCGCACGCCACTGGGTGCCGAAGAATAGGTGCACGGTGGCGTCCTGCTGGTTATTCAGCGCAAAGGCAAACAAGGTAAAGAAAATGGCGGCCTTAAGAACCCACTTAAGCAGCCACACGAGGTTTCTCATCAATCTCCCCAGTGACGGGTGGATTCTAACGGTCAGGTCCTGCGCTTGTTTTCAAGTTCCGCGGTCCGCAGATCAACCGCCTCACGCAATGCCTTGCCGGGTTTGAAGTGCGGTACCCGCTTCTCTGGAACAGCGACGCTAGCGCCGCTGCGCGGATTGCGACCGATTCGAGGGGGTCGGTGATTGACGGAAAAACTGCCGAAACCCCGAATTTCAATTCGATGTCCATGCACCAGTGCTTCGTTCATGGCTTCAAGAATGGCCTTGACAGCGAACTCGGCGTCGCGGTGCGTGAGCTGGCCAAATCTGGCGGCCAGTTCTTCAACCAGGTCGGAGCGAGTCATTTCTGATGGTTACCAACAATCGAAGTCGTCTTTGCGGCCTTAAGCCGCAATCCACGCTACGTTGGCTTTTCAGGCCTTTCGCAGCGTGGATGCCGGAACAAGTCCGGCATGACAGTCTTCTCTTTATTTTTCGTTGTTGTCCAGTTTCGCTCGCAACAAGGCGCCCAGACTGGTGGTACCCGCATTTTCGCGCGCAGAGGCTTGACTCAATGTGGCCATGGCCTCGCTTTGATCTGCCGCGTCCTTGGCCTTGATCGACAACTGAATGTTTCGCGCCTTGCGGTCCACGTTGACCACCACCGCCGTGACTTCGTCGCCTTCTTTCAGCACGTTGCGGGCATCTTCGACGCGGTCGCGGGAGATTTCGCTGGCGCGCAAATAGCCTACGACGTCATCGCCGAGATCTATTTCTGCACCTCTGGCATCGACGGTCTTGACCTTGCCAGTAACAACCTGGCCCTTGTCGTTGATCGTTGCGAAGGTGGTGAATGGATCAGAGTCGAGCTGCTTGATGCCAAGCGAAATGCGTTCGCGATCGACGTCCACCGCCAGCACCAAGGCCTCGACCTCCTGTCCCTTCTTGTACTCGCGCACGGCCGCTTCACCGGCTTCGCTCCAGGATAGATCAGAAAGGTGCACCAGACCGTCAATGCCCGCTGCCAGACCGACAAAGACGCCAAAGTCGGTGATCGATTTGATTGGACCTTTGACGCGATCACCGCGCTTGGTATTCTGCGCAAACTCTTGCCAAGGGTTGGCCTTACATTGCTTCATGCCCAGGGAGATGCGGCGCTTGTCTTCGTCAATCTCCAGTACCATGACTTCAACTTCATCGCCGAGTGCTACGATTTTGCTCGGCGCCACGTTCTTGTTGGTCCAGTCCATTTCACTCACGTGGACCAGGCCTTCAATGCCGGGTTCTAGTTCAACGAAGGCGCCGTAATCAGCGATATTGGTAATCTTGCCGAACATGCGGGTACCCTGCGGGTAGCGGCGGTTGACGCCCATCCAGGGATCGTCTCCCATCTGCTTGAGACCCAGCGATACGCGGTTTTTCTCGGTGTCGAACTTCAGGATCTTGGCGGTGATTTCCTGACCCGCAGTCACCACCTCGCTCGGGTGACGCACACGGCGCCAGGCCATGTCGGTGATGTGCAGCAGCCCGTCAATACCGCCCAGGTCAACGAAGGCGCCGTATTCGGTGATGTTCTTGACAACACCTTGCACCACCGAGCCTTCCTTGAGGGTGTTCATCAGTTTGGCGCGTTCTTCGCCCATGCTGGCTTCAACCACAGCGCGGCGCGACAGGACGACGTTGTTGCGCTTGCGGTCAAGTTTAATAACCTTGAACTCCATGGTTTTGTTTTCATAAGGCGACAGGTCCTTGGTGGGGCGCGTATCAACCAGCGAGCCGGGCAGGAAGGCGCGGATGCCATTGACAAGCACCGTCAGGCCGCCCTTGACCTTGCCGCTGGTGGTGCCGGTGACGAATTCGCCGGTCTCCAGCGCCTTCTCCAAGCTCATCCAGGACGCTAGACGTTTGGCCGTGTCGCGAGACAGAATGGTGTCGCCGTAGCCATTTTCGATGGAGCCGATGGCGACCGAAACGAAGTCGCCGACCTGGACTTCGATTTCACCCTTGTCACTCTTGAATTCTTCAAGAGGCACGTAGGCCTCGGATTTGAGGCCAGCGTTGACGACGACAAAGCTGTGTTCGATACGAATCACTTCGGCAGTGATAACTTCACCCGGACGCATTTCGGTGCGTTGCAGGGATTCTTCAAACAGGGCGGCAAAAGATTCAGACATTTCTTGGTGCGGATGATTCCGCGGTTTGGTTTTAGAACCACATCGGCAGTGCGCCATGTGCAGCGCGAAAAGGCCGATCTGGACCGGTGTCAGCTCTCAGACTGCTCCGAAAGGCTGTTTGCCCTGCCACCAGTTCAACACAAGATCGACGGACTGTTCCACCGTCAAGTTCGAGTTGTCCAGCAACCGGGCGTCTTGCGCAGGCCTCAAAGGTGCTACGCTACGGGACGCATCCCGAGCGTCGCGTGCTTCAAGATCGGCGCAAAGGGAAGTGAGTGTAGCCGATATGCCTTTTAACATCAATTGTTTAAGTCGCCTTTGGGCACGTTGTTCGGCGCCCGCAGTCAAATACACTTTGAGAGCAGATTCAGGGAAGATGACGGTGCCCATATCCCGTCCGTCAGCAACCAGTCCGGGCAACTTGCGAAATCGGTGTTGCACGTCTGTCAGTGCCAGGCGCACCGTAGGCAGCGCCGATACAAGCGACGCGTTGGCGCCCGCCTCCTCGCTGCGGATGTCAGTGCTGATGTCCCTGTCGCCAAGAAGTATCCGTTCGGCATCGAATTGGATGGATAGGCTGCGCACCACGTCCGCAATGGCAGTTTCGTGGCAGGCGTCGAGATCCAGACCGGCTTGCAGCGCGGCCAAAGCGGCAATTCGGTAGAGGGCTCCGGAGTCCAGCAGGTGGTAACCCAGGCGTTGCGCCAACGCTGCCGCAAGCGTCCCCTTGCCGGACGCGCTTGGACCATCGATACAAATTACGGGGATTGCTTGCGGTCTGGCCTGCACCACAGAAAAAAGGGTCTCGAAGTAATCAGGGAAGGTCTTGGCGACGCATTTTGGACCTTCGATGCGCACCGGAAGTCCGGCCGGGTTGAAGGCAGCCAAGGAAAAACACATGGCCATCCGGTGATCGTCATAGGTGTGGATGCTGGCGGCCCTCCAATCCGCGTCGGTGGCGGGCGGCGTCACGCGAAGGAAATCAGCGCCTTCATCCACAGTCGCACCGAGTTTTCGTAACTCGCAGGCTATCGCGGCAATGCGGTCAGTCTCTTTTACACGCCAACTTGCTATATGGCGCAAGGTGCTTGGACCTCGGGCATACAAGGCCATGATCGCCAGAGTCATGGCCGCATCCGGAATGTGGTTGCAGTCCAGGTCGATCGCCTTGAGTGGCCATTCTCCACGCGAAATTTCCAGCGAATTTGGACCACTGACGATCTTGGCCCCCATCTTTCGGGCGGCTTCGATGAAGCGGATGTCACCCTGGATCGAATCGGCGCCAAGGCCCTCGATTCGCACGCATTGCTGGTCCGCAGTTCTCTCCGAAATGGCGCCGAGCGCTACAAAATAACTTGCTGACGAGGCATCTGCCTCGACGTGTACAACGCCGGGCGACTTGAAATGGCTGCCTGCCGCAATCTTGAAAGATTGCCAACCATTGCGCACAATCAGGACGCCAAAACGTTCAAGCAGATTCAGTGTGATTTCGACATACGGTCGCGATATCAGCTCGCCAATGACTTCAATCACGATATCCTTGCGAGCCACCACCGGCAGGGCGATCAAAAGGGCCGTTAGAAACTGGCTCGACACGTCGCCGCGGACCCGGATTGGCTGGTCTAACGACAGAGTCGGCGTGCCGATGTGCAATGGTGGGTACCCAGACTGATTTAGGTAGGCGATGTCACAACCTAACTGGCGCAAGGCATCAACCAGATCGCCGATCGGGCGTTGCTGCATGCGCGGCACACCATGCAATTCGTAATCGCCTCCCATGACTGCCAATGCTGCGGTCAGGGGACGAATGGCCGTGCCTGCGTTGCCCATGAACAGACTGGCTCTTCTATTGCGAGGTTGACCGGCGGTTCCCTCGATCTCGATCGTCGTGCCGCTTTGGCGCACAATGCAACCAAGCGTCCTCAGGGCATCAAGCATGACGCGCGTGTCATCCGATACGAGCAAGTCGCGCACGGTGGTTGTGCCCTGGCTCAAGGCGGACAACAACAGCACCCGGTTGGAAATGCTTTTGGATCCGGGCAGCACAGTGGTGCCGCCGGCATTCGTCAGGTGCGGGATATCCAGAAACGCCGTAGAAAACATTATTTGTGGCTTTGCGCCATGCGCCACTTGGCGCGGGTCAGGCTGGCCTGGTCAATCAAGCCTTCGAGTGCCTCGCCATTGCCGCTTGAAATCATCAACTCCAGTGCCTGGAGATGGTGTCGAAATAACACCAGTTGGGACAGTAGTTCCTCGCGATTTGACAGCATGATGTCTCGCCACATTCTGGCGTCGCTGGCAGCAATGCGGGAAAAATCGCGAAACCCAGGGCCGGCCAGGGAGAGATATTGCTGGCCATGCGGCTGACCCGAGACAGTATTCATCAACGCAAACGAAAGCAGGTGCGGCAGGTGGCTGATGGCGGCAAATGCCGTGTCGTGTGATTCAGGCGACATTCGGACGACGCGGCAGCCCAGCGCGCTCCAAACCTCAACAGCCTTCTGCAATTGCTGTGGCAGAGTCCGCTCAATCGGGGTAAGGATGACCTGTTTGCCACGGTACAGGTCGGCATCTGCGTGCTCTACACCAGAGACTTCGCGGCCTGCCACGGGGTGAGCTGGAACGAATGATCCGATATGTTCACGCAAAGCTCGGCGACCAGCGTCGATAACGTCGCGTTTGGTGGAACCAACGTCCATGATCAACATGTTGGGTGTGACCAGATGTTGAATGGTTTTCAAGGTTGCCTCAGTGGCTGCCACGGGCACGGCGATCAGGACAAGGTCGGCACCCGATGCGGCGTGCTCGGCCGAAGGAGCGGCCTCGTCAATAACGCCAAGCTGCCGGGCATGCTCTGTGCTGCCTGGTGACTTGCTGTAGCCGACAATCCGTTTCACGAGTCCGGCGCGCTTGAGTGCAAGCGCAAACGAGCCGCCCATCAAACCACAACCGATGATTCCGAGTTGCTCAAACATCATTCGCCGACCGGGTAAGCGCCCAGCATCTTGTAGAAGGCACAAAGCCCCTTCAAATCGTTCAGAGCCGAGGCCACGTGGCTTTGTGACGGGTGCCCCTGAATGTCGATATAGAAATAGTATTCCCACTGACCGGAGCGGGCCGGGCGCGATTCAAATCGCGTCATGGATACTCCGTGAGCTTTCAGCGGTATCAGCAGATCATGCACCGCACCGGGTTTGTTCGGCACAGAGACAATCAGACTGATGCAGTCGTTGCCAGTGGCTTGCGCCAGGGGTAGCGTTTGTGGCAGACAGACGACGGCAAACCTCGTTCGGTTGAAGGCGTCGTCCTGAATCGCCTGGGCGGCGCTATATAGACCGAACTCGTTGCCCGCACGTTCGCTCGCAATGGCTGCCCAAGCTGGATTGGTGGCTGCGATGCGCGCACCATCTGCATTGCTGGACGCTGCTCGCCGCTCCGCTTCGGGAAGGTGGGCGGAGATCCAATCCTGACATTGCGCCAGCGCCTGTGGGTGTGCGTAAACCACTTCAATGCCGTCAAGTGACGGCTTGAGTCGTAGCAGATTGTGCTGTACCAAAAGACTGATTTCGCCGACGATGTGCAGAGGCGTGTTCAGCAGCAAATCGAGCGAGCGTGAGACGACGCCTTCACTTGAGTTTTCGATCGGAATGACACCGAAATCGGCGCTGCCAGCGGCTGTCGCCCGGAATACTTCGTCGATGCTGATGCAGGACATGGGTTCGATGCTGGAGCCGAAATATTTCAATGTGGCCTGTTCACTGAAAGTGCCGGCGGGTCCGAGATACGCCACGCGCTGCGCCGCCTCCAGTGCGCGGCAGGCGGACATGATTTCTCGCCAGATGACCGCGACACCGTCCTGTTTCAGGGGACCTGCATTGGCTGCTTGGAGGTGGCTGATCACGGCCGTCTCCCGAGCCGGGCGAAAGACCGGGCTGCCATCTGCCCGCTTTATATCGCCGACCTCGTGCGCCAGGGTTGCGCGTCGGTTAAGCAGTGACAGCAGTTCCAGATCGAGACTGTCAATTTCTGTGCGCAACTCGGTAAGGGTCCTTGTCATTGTGAGAATTTGTTGTTGGATCAGGCTGCTCAAGCCCGGGTCTTTTGAAATTCCAGCATGTAATCAACCAAAGCCTGGACCCCCTCGGTCGGCATTGCGTTGTAGATACTGGCGCGCATGCCGCCGACAGACTTGTGACCCTTTAGTTGCAGCAAGCCATGACGCTGTGCGCCGGCAAGAAAGGCTTCGTTGAGACTTTCATTACGCAGGAAGAATGGCACGTTCATCCGCGAGCGGCAGTTGTCCGCCACTTTGTTTTGATAAAACTGGGACTTGTCGATTGCGTCATATAACAGAGCGGCCTTCACCTTGTTGCGACTCTCCATGGCCGCGATGCCACCCTGGCGCTTGAGCCATTGAAGAACCAGCCCGGCCATGTAGATCGCGTAGGTGGGAGGTGTATTGAACATCGACTGGTTGCCGGCCACAATTTTGTAGTTGAAAGCGCTCGGGCAGATCGGTAACGCTCGGTCCAAAAGGTCTTCACGGACCACCACCAGCGTAAGGCCGGCCGGACCCAAATTCTTCTGGGCGCCGGCAAACGCCAGTCCGACGCGATTCCAGTCCAGCACCCTTGATGCCGCGTGCGAAGAAAAGTCGATGACCAGCGGATTGTCATAACCCATCGCCTTGAGGTCGGGCAGTTCGTGCCACTCGACGCCATGAATGGTTTCGTTGCTGCAGAGGTGCAAGTAGCTGGCACCGCGGCTGATCTTCCAAGTCTGAGGATCGGGCAACGAAGTGTGTCCATCCGATTCATTGTTCGCGGCAACATTCACGGAGCAATACTTGCGTGCTTCCTCCAGCGACTTCTTGCTCCAACTGCCGGTGACAACAAAGTCAACGGTGCCGCTGCACGAAATATTCAACGGCACGAGGGCGTTTTCAGCCAGGCCGCCGCCTTGCATGAAGAGGATTTTGAAATGATCGGGTATTGCCAGCAGTTCCCGGATATCGGCCTGCGCCTGCTCGTAGATCGAGATGAACTCCTTGCCTCGATGGCTCATTTCCATTACGCTCATGCCGCTACCGTGCCAGTCCAGCATTTCGCTGGCCGCTTCGGCCAACACCTCCTGAGGCATGGTCGCCGGACCAGCCGAAAAATTATAGGGTCGTTGCATCAGTATCGTTTTCGTCATCACTTGGCGCATCATCCGTCAGCGGATTGGCGTCATTTTCGACGATGCGCTGCAAGCCGCTCAGTTTCGAACCCGCGTCCAGACCGATCAGTGTGACGCCCTGTGTCGCGCGGCCGAGTTCCCGGATTTCACTGACCCGCGTGCGCACCAGAACGCCTTTGTCGGTGATCAGCATGATCTCATCATCGGCATGTACCAAGGTCGCGGCGACAACCTTGCCGTTGCGTTCAGATTGGGTGATGGCAATCATGCCCTTGGTACCGCGTCCATGGCGCGTGTATTCCGTAATCCCGGTCCGTTTTCCAAAGCCGTTCTCGGTGGCAGTCAGTACACTTTGCAGTTCGTCTTCGGCTACCAGCATGGCGATCACGCTTTGGCCTTCTTCAAGCGACATGCCGCGCACACCGCGTGCCTGCCGCCCCATCGGACGCACGTCGTTTTCGTCAAAACGCACTGCCTTGCCGCCATCACTGAACAGCATAACGTCGTGCTTACCGTCTGTGAGCGAAGCTCCGATCAGGAAATCGCCGTCGTCTAGGTCCACCGCAATGATGCCGGCTTTGCGCGGATTGCTGAATTCGTCGAGTGCGGTCTTCTTGACCGTGCCCATGCTGGTGCCCATGAAAACATACTGGTCGGACGGGAAGCTTCGTTTTGCACCAGTGAGGGGCAGCACCACCGTGATTTTTTCGCCTTCGGTCAGTGGGAACATATTGACAATTGGGCGCCCGCGCGAACCGCGTGAACCTTGCGGCACTTCCCATACCTTGAGCCAGTAAAGGCGGCCTCGGTTGCTGAAACACAGAATGTAATCGTGCGTGTTCGCAATAAAGAGCTGCTCCACCCAGTCGTCTTCCTTGGTGGCGGTAGCTTGCTTGCCGCGGCCACCCCGTTTTTGCGCCCGGTATTCACCGAGCGGCTGGCTCTTGATATAGCCACCGTGCGAGAGCGTGACGACCATGTCGGTGGGTGTGATAAGGTCTTCGGTGCTGAGGTCAAAAGAGCTGTGTTCCACCACGCTGCGCCGAGCGCCTACCTTGGTTTGACCGAACTCGGTCTTGATGGCTGTGAGTTCTTCTGAGATGATGGTTGAGACTCGTCCGGGGTTGGCCAGAATATCGAGCAGATCATCAATCTCGGCCATCACTTCCTTGTATTCGGCGACGATCTTGTCCTGTTCCAGGCCGGTCAAGCGTTGCAGCCGCATTTGCAGAATTTCCTGCGCCTGGATGTCTGACAGACGATACAAACCGTCGCTGCCCATGCCATACATTTTTTCCAGACGGTCGGGCCGGTAGTCGTCCACATTCACCATCCCGCCATCGGCCCGGGTTCGGGTGAGCATTTCGCGTACCAGTTTGCTGTCCCATGGTTTGGCCATTAACTCGACCTTGGCGACCGGTGGCGTCGGTGCGTTGCGAATGATGGAAATGAAGTCATCGATATTGGCCAAAGCAACCGCCAGACCTTCCAGCACATGACCGCGCTCGCGTGCCTTGCGGAGATTGAAAATGGTGCGCCGCGTCACCACTTCACGACGGTGTTCCAGGAATACTTCAATCAGGTCTTTGAGGTTGCACAGTTTGGGCTGACCATTGATCAGCGCCACCATGTTCATGCCAAACGTGTCCTGCAGCTGCGTCTGTTTGTATAGGTTGTTGAGTACCACTTCGGGTACTTCGCCGCGCTTGAGTTCAATCACAAGACGCATGCCGGACTTGTCCGACTCATCCTGGATGTGGCTGATGCCTTCAATCTTCTTCTCGTGTACCAACTCAGCCATGCGCTCTTGCAAGGTCTTTTTGTTGCACTGGTAGGGCAATTCATCGACGATGATGGCCTGACGCTGACCTTTGTCGATCTCTTCAAAGTGGCATTTGGCGCGCATGACGATGCGCCCGCGCCCTGTGCGGTAGCCGTCTTTGACACCGTTGATGCCATAAATGATGCCCGCCGTGGGAAAGTCGGGTGCTGGGATGATTTCCATCAACTCGTCAATCGATGCGTTCGAGTTGCGCAGCAAATGCAGGCAACCATCGACCACTTCATTCAGGTTGTGCGGCGGAATGTTGGTCGCCATGCCCACGGCAATGCCGGAGGACCCGTTTACCAACAAATTGGGAAACCGGGCTGGCATGACCAACGGCTCTTGCTCGCTGCCGTCGTAGTTGGGGCCGAAATCAACCGTTTCCTTGTCGAGATCGGCCAATAATTCATGGGCGATCTTGGACATACGGATTTCGGTGTAGCGCATGGCTGCTGCGCTGTCGCCGTCCACGGATCCGAAATTGCCCTGACCGTCCACCAGCATATGGCGTAGAGAAAAGTCTTGTGCCATGCGCACGATGGTTTCATACACCGCGCTGTCGCCGTGCGGGTGGTATTTGCCAATCACATCACCCACGATGCGGGCAGACTTCTTGTAGGGTCGATTCCAATCGTTGCTGAGCTCGTGCATGGCAAACAGGACGCGTCGATGCACAGGTTTCAGACCATCCCGCGCGTCGGGCAGGGCCCGCCCCACAATGACGCTCATCGCGTAATCAAGGTAACTCCTACGCATCTCCTCTTCAAGACTTGTGGGCAGGGTTTCTTTGGCGAACTGGGTCATGGGTTGCTTGTGTCTCAGGCTGCATATCAAAGGTAACCCTCAATTCTAAAGCGCGAATCCTGTGGTGTTTGGGCAACGGTGAGTGACCATTTATAGGGTGCTTTTCAATTGGAAATGATTGATGCACTGTTTCGGGTTTCAGCCTCAATCCAGCTGTGGCACAATGCCATGAACGCTTTGGGTGATAGGCATCCACAGCGTCCAGTAAGTATTCGCAGCGCTGCTGCGGCTTTTTCCCTTAGGAGAATCATGAAGAAATTAAATAAAGTGGCAATGCTGATTGCTGCCGCAGCACTCTCAACCGTCGCTGCCGCGCAGTCGGTCGACAATTGGCGCAGTTCTGCCGGTGACGTTTGGAAAAATTCCACTGGTCTGTGCTGGCGCGATGCAAACTGGACACCGGCCACTGCGGCCAAGGATTGTGATGGCGCTATCGTTGCTCCGGCACCTGCTCCAGCCCCAGCGGCCGCACCGGCGCCAGCGTCCGCCCCTGTGGTGGCTCCCGCGCCTGCTCCGGCAGCAGCACCAGCTCCGGCTCCGGCTCCCCAGCCACCTGCAGCGACCAAGGTGACTTACGCCGCAGATGCGTTCTTTGACTTCGACAAAGCGGTCCTGAAGCCGGAAGGCAAGGCCAAGCTGGATGATCTAGTTGGTAAAGTCAAGGGCATCAACCTGGAAGTCATTATTGCCGTCGGTCACACCGACTCGGTTGGCGGCGACGCCTACAACCAGAAACTGTCGGTCAAGCGCGCTGAAGCCGTGAAGGCCTATCTGGTCACCAAGGGCATTGAGAAGAATCGTGTCTACACTGAAGGCAAGGGCGAGAAGCAACCGGTGGCCGATAACAAGACCAAAGAAGGTCGCGCCAAGAACCGTCGCGTGGAGATCGAGGTGGTCGGTACTCGCGCTAACTGATTGGGGGCTAACCTCGCTAGGCGATCCGAGATCGCATCAGAAGACCCCGCGCTGCGGGGTTTTTTGTTTGCCGCACCGAGTGCTGCGGGTTGTCCATTTTTATTCGTCCAGATAGTCTCGCCATGAATGCAACACCGAATGCCGATCCGGCCGAATTAGCCAAGTTTTCTGATTTGGCCCACCGCTGGTGGGACGCTGACGGCGAGTTTCGTCCCTTGCATCAAATCAATCCCCTGCGCTTGGAGTGGATCAGTAGTCTGTGTCCAATCAAGGGGAAGAGGGTTCTGGACGTCGGGTGCGGTGGCGGTATTCTGGCCGAGGCAATGGCGATGGGCGGCGCCCATGTCACAGGTATTGATCTGGCTACCAAGGCCCTCAGGGTGGCTCAGTTGCACGCGCTGGAAGCGCAAACACCCAACTTGCAATACCAGGAAATCAGCGTTGAAGCCCTGGCCCAGGAGCAGGCGCAGAATTTTGACGTAGTGACGTGCATGGAAATGCTCGAACACGTGCCCGATCCGGCTTCGGTGGTGCGGGCTTCTGCGGCCTTGGTCAAGCCGGGCGGCTGGGTCTTCTTTTCGACGCTGAATCGTAATCCAAAGTCATTTTTGTTTGCGATAGTGGGTGCCGAGTATGTACTGAATCTGCTACCGCGTGGAACTCACGAGTTCGCGAAGATGGTCCGGCCCAGCGAACTCGCTTCTTATTGCCGCAGCGTCGAGCTTGATTTACGTTTCACAAGGGGCATGGCCTACAACCCATTGACCCGGCGCTATTGGCTAAACGCCGATACCAGTGTGAACTATCTTTTTGCAACTCAAAAAGCAGTTGCTGCGGACGCGTGACCGGGTTGGCTGGCGCCGGCGTGGGGTCTGGATACTGATGAGTTAGGGAGCAGAAATATTGATTGATGCCTTGTAATTGCCCGACAAAGCCTAAAATTGGCACCGAGGGGCTGCACTGGTTTCGACGTGGGTACGGAATCGATGTGGTGCATGTCGAGCTGAGTGCGCTCGTAAAACTGATTCAAAAAAACTAACTGCAAACGGTCTCCCCCCCTAAGCATCCATACTTAGTGGTGAGTGAGTGGCTTATCGGATGGAGTTGGTGAAAACGGTGTCTATGGACTTTTCCATAGACATCCATACATAGTTCATGTGGAATTGATATCTCAGCAATTCCGTTTCGGTGTTCGGGGATGTAATCTCTCTGGCGCATATAGAGAAAGGTTTAGGGGCTGCATTGGTTTCGACGGGGGTTTTGATATAGGTGGAGCGTGCCGAGCCTTCCAGTAAGCTCGATAATCTTTCTGGAAAACTTTAAACGCAAACGACGAACGTTTCGCACTCGCTGCTTAGATGCACGTGAGCCTCACAACAGCAAGCCGATAGGCTGGGCAAGGGTGGCGTAAGCTGTCCAGGCTGTGGGGTAATTTCATTCGGCTGGGTCTGCCTTGGGTAACTTAGGGTAGACCAAGAAAATAGGTTGCTGGCGTCTTGCATAGCGTGCCACTGCGCGATGCAAGAAGCGAGATTCAATTCAGACGGCTACGCATGTAGAACTGCTTGTTGATTGCTTTCGGACGGGGGTTCGACTCCCCCCAGCTCCACCATACACAAAAAGCCCAACTGTTTTCAGTTGGGCTTTTTTTCGCCTAAAAACTCAATGGTGACGCGCACTTACGCGAATTGCCTCTTGAGTTTTTTGCTATTAAATTTGAGTATTCTTGGGCGTTTTTGAACAATGTTGCCACTGCTGCGAACTGTGAGTATATCCGGTTTTATCCGGTTGATCCAGCAAGTGTAATTTTAGCGGAACAATTAAATTTAACCGATAAGATCGG
>CAIVLG010000233.1 GCA_903906695.1 uncultured beta proteobacterium
AATCTTGCAGGTGCAGAAGCATAGGCACGGCATGGTCGGCTTCAGAGTCGGCGCGAAATGCCAAGTGTGCTGAGCTTTGCACCAGGTCTTGCCAGAAAGGCCGCAACCAGGCCGCTGCACCGGCTTGGCCCAACAGACTCAATGAGTTGTAGCAAGGGTGGCAGGGATAAGTCTTCGGGGTATTCCTGATGAAGTGTCTCCCACACGGCACGGGCTTGCGCGCCGTCATGCAAGGCGAGTGCCTGCAGCACGTCATTGCGCAGCATGACGTCGCGACTGTTCTCAAATATGTCCAGCTGCATGGCTGGCTTCGTCGTTGCGCAGCGATGGCCGCGTCGACCTACTGAACCACTTGGATCAACTCGCCCCGCGCATACTGACCCGCGACCACCAGAAGACTGTTGCCCTTGACCTTGGCGCCCTGACCCTCGCAGCCAAACTCCAGGTAACGCTGCTTGCACAGCGCCTTGGCCGCCTCACGCGCGGGCTTGAGCCAGTCGCGAGCGTCGAATTTTTCGGGGTTTTCAAACATGTACTTGCGCACGGCTCCGGTCATGGCGAGACGGATGTCGGTGTCGATATTGATCTTGCGCACGCCGAACTTGATGGCCTTCTGGATTTCTTCCACCGGCACGCCATAGGTTTCCTTCATGTTGCCGCCATACTGGCGAATGATGGCGAGCGACTCCTGCGGCACGCTACTGGAGCCGTGCATCACCAGGTGCGTGTTGGGAATGCGCTTGTTGATCTCCATCACGCGGGTGATGGCCAGAATGTCGCCGGTGGGCTTGCGTGTGAACTTGTAGGCGCCATGGCTGGTGCCAATGGCAATCGCCAGTGCATCGAGTTGGGTGCGCTTGACGAAATCGGCCGCCTGCTCGGGGTCGGTCAGCATCTGCTCACGCGTCATGGTGGAATCGGTGCCGTGCCCGTCTTCCTTGTCACCCTTCATGGTTTCCAAGGATCCCAGGCAACCGAGTTCGCCTTCCACGGTGACACCAGTGGCGTGCGCCAGATCGACCACTTTGCGCGTGACCTCGACGTTGTACTCGTAGCTGGAAATCGTCTTGCCGTCCGCCATCAGCGAGCCATCCATCATGACCGAGCTGAAGCCCAGGTTGATGGCGCCCTGGCAGATCTCGGGACTTTGCCCGTGGTCCTGGTGCATGACCAGTGGAATGTGCGGGTAGGCTTCAATGGCGGCCTGGATCAGGTGCTTGATGAAAGCCTCGCCTGCGTACTTGCGGGCGCCCGCGCTGGCTTGCAAAATCACTGGCGCGCCGACCTCGTCGGCGGCTGCCATCACGGCCTGCACCTGCTCCAGATTGTTGACGTTGAATGCCGGAATGCCATAGTCATTAAGGGCGGCGTGGTCTAGCAGTTCACGCATCGAAACAAGAGCCATGATGGAGTCCTTCAAAAGTTGATTCAGATCTGTAACACTTGAGGCAATTCTAGCGACACGGACGATTGCCACGAAGCGCAATCCAGAGATCTTTGGATCGTGACCCGGTCATAGAATCGGGCGACGCCCGGCAAGCATTTCATGAACACCGAAAAAGTTGATTCCCTTGACCAGCAGGTCAACGCCACATTGCAAGGATCGTGGCTGGGCATCTTTGTGGACGAGCTGTTTCAGGGTTCTGGCCAGCTCGCACTGTTTCTGTTACTGCTGGAGGCAGTTTCGGAATGGACTCATCTTTTCAGCAAGCCCGATGTGTATGTGCTCCTTGTGGTGGCGCTGGGGCAAAGCGCCTGGCTTGCCCAGCGCCGCTACCAGGGACTGACGCAGCCTTGGTGGAGCAAGCTCGCCGGCTTGCTGTTTTATGGAATCGTGGAGTCCATGATCGAAGGCATTTCGTTCTTCTTCGCGCCCCACCACCTCACTTTTGCGGGCTTGATGCTGGTCTACACCTGGGGCTCTGCACTGATGGAACACCGTCGCCAGCCTGTCACGGCCATGCTGGGGGTGTTGTTGATGCGCGCATCGCAAGGGATGGCACCGATCCTGTTCTACATCGCTCTGGACGTCAAGGGCGCACCCTGGGGCGTGGGTTTTGTCGGCTTCTTTTCTTCGGCACCGCACGCATTCCTGCTGGCCCTGGCCATCACCCAGGTGGGGTCCCAGATTTCACGGGACCTGGTTGATCGACGACAGCACGAAGTTATTGTCGATCTGCTGCAGCAGCTCAAGACTCTGTCGCGCTGGGGCTTTGGCCGCCGCGTTGTGGAGGAAGTGTTGCGGGATAGCGGCACCCAAGCGGCAAGCCGGATCGAGCGCGCCATCGGCTTTATCGACATACGCGGTTTTACCGCCTGGAGCGAAGCACGGCAGCCAGAACAAGTGATAGCCATGCTGAACCATTTTTATGCCGCTGTCCTGGACTCCTGCGGCACCCACCTTATCAAATCCAAAATGAGTGGAGACGAGGTATTGCTGGTGCTGCCTGCTGACGCACGCGCCGTATCAATCATGCAAGAAGCCCTGCGCGCCGCCATCGCTGCGGTGCGCCCGCTACAACTTTCGGCGGGCGCCGGCCTTTGGCTGGGCCTGGTGGTGGAAGGTTTCTTTGGTGCTGCAGAAGCTCAAATTCACGATGTCATCGGCGACACCGTCAATACCGCCAAACGGCTATGCGATCACGCCCAAGGCGGTCAGTTGCTGGCGGGTCCGGTGGGTGGGTTGGCAGAACATGCCGGACCAGAAATCAGCATCCAGGCAAAGGGAAAAGACAAGCCCGTGAACGCTGCCATTTATTCAGTTAGCTAACCTGGCAAATCTTCAGCATGTTGGTACCGCCCGGTGCACCCATCGGTTCACCGCAGGTGATGGCGTAGATGTCGCCTTTTTGCACCAGACCGCGCTCCTTCAGATTGCCCTCGACTTCTGCCAGAGCGGTGTCGCGATCCGCACTGGTGTCCATGAACAGTGGCCGCACATTGCGGTACAAGGTCATGCGGCGCTGCGTCGCCACCTTGGAGGTGAGTGCGTAGATCGGCAACTGAATCAGATGCCGGCTCATCCACAGGGGAGTTGAGCCACTGTCGGTCATGGCAACAATCGCCTTGGCACCCAGATGGTGAGCGGTAAACAGGGCGCCCATGGCAATCGACTGATCGATGCGCTGGAAGGTCTTGCCGGTAAAGTCAGCTTCGAGGACGAAGTCCTCGTTGGCTTCGGCCGCATGGCAGATCTTGGCCATCTCGATCACGGTCTCAAGCGGATATTTTCCAGCCGCCGTTTCGCCCGACAGCATCACGGCGTCGGTGCCGTCGAGCACGGCGTTGGCCACGTCACTGACCTCGGCGCGTGTCGGCACCGGGTTGCTGATCATCGACTCCATCATCTGCGTCGCCGTAATGACCACTTTGTCATACTCGCGCGCCATCTTGATCATGCGCTTTTGCAGCGCGGGAACCGCCGCGTTACCGACCTCCACGGCCAGATCACCGCGCGCCACCATGATGCCATCACTCGCCAGCAAAATCTCCTCAAGATGGGGAATGGCCTCTGCACGCTCGATCTTGGCAATCAGGCCCGGCTTGTGTCCGTTCTCGCCCGCCGACACGTTGCACAACTGCCGCGCCATTTCCATGTCGGTCGCGCTTTTCGGGAAACTCACCGCCACGTAGTCCGCCTCAAAACTCATTGCGGTGCGGATGTCCTCCATGTCCTTGGCGGTCAGCGCCGCGGCGGCCAGTCCACCACCCTGCTTGTTGATGCCCTTGTTGTTCGACAACTCACCGCCCAACCTGACCGTGGTGTGAATCGCATCGCCCTTGACAGCGTCGACCACGATCACAATCAAACCATCGTTAAGCAGCAGCACATCGCCGGATTTGACCTCGCGCGGCAAGGCTTTGTAATCGAGTCCCACAGCGTCGATGTCTCCCAACTCGGTACGCGCCGCATCCATGACAAATTTTTGCCCCGGCTGAAGAGAGACTCTGCCCTCGGCAAACTTGCCAACCCGAATCTTGGGACCCTGCAAATCGGCCATGATGGCCACCTCGCGCCCGACACGCTTGGACACCTCACGCACGAGCCGGGCGCGCTCGATGTGATCCTGCGCCTGGCCGTGGCTGAAATTGAGTCGAACCACATTGACACCGGCACGCAACATCTGCTCCAGCAACGCCGGCTCGCTGCAGGCCGGGCCCAGGGTAGCGACAATCTTGGTGGCGCGACGCGGCATCGGGTTGACTCGGACTTCCACTGTCAGCAGTCGCGCTTCAGGGTGCCGCACGTCGGCTCAAGATTTCGAACGCAGGCAGAGTCTTGCCCTCCAGCACTTCGAGAAACGCGCCGCCGCCGGTCGAGATGTAGCTGATTTTCTTTTCAATGCCGTACTTGGCGATCGCGGCCAATGTATCTCCGCCACCGGCAATCGAAAATGCACTCGACTCGGCGATCGCATGGGCAATCGTCCGGGTGCCGTTCTCGAATGCCGGAAACTCGAAGACGCCAACCGGACCGTTCCAGACAATGGTGCCCGCCAGCTTGAGCTGCGCAGCCAGTAGTGCCGCGGTCTGCGGACCGATGTCCAAGATCAGGTCATCGTCGGCAACTTCGGTGGCCGACTTGATGGTTGCGACCGCATCTGCCGCAAAGGTCTTGGCGGTAACAACGTCTGTCGGGATTGGAACCGCTGCACCTCTGGCCTTCATGGCGTCAATGACCGCTTTGGCCTCATTCAACAAATCAGGTTCCGCCAGACTCTTGCCGATCTTGAGTCCTGCCGCCAGCATAAAAGTGTTGGCGATGCCGCCTCCGACAATCAGTTGATCGACCTTGCTGGCCAGACTCTTGAGAATGGTCAGTTTGGTTGAAACCTTGGAGCCGGCCACGATCGCGACCAGCGGACGTTTCGGGTTTGCCAGGGCCAGTGTGATGGCGTCCATCTCGGCCGCCAGTAGCGGACCGGCACACGCGACTTTGGCGAACTCGGCGATGCCATAGGTCGAAGCTTCGGCGCGATGCGCGGTGCCGAATGCGTCATGGACAAAAATATCGCACAGCGCGGCCATTTTTCTTGCCAGTTCCTCGTTGTTTTTCTTCTCGCCCTTGTTGACGCGGCAGTTTTCCAGCATGACCAGCTGACCCGGCTGCACCTCGACGCCGCCAACCCAATTCGACAGCAAGGGCACATCGCGGCCCATCAGTTCACCCATGCGCATGGCCACGGGAGCCAGCGAATCGGCAGCCTTGAACTCGCCTTCGGTCGGTCGCCCCAGATGCGAGGTCACCATCACTGCAGCGCCGGCAGCCAGCGCCATCCGGATGCATGGGATCGAAGCACGAATGCGGGTGTCTTCGGTGATATGGCCGCTGTCGTCTTGCGGCACGTTGAGATCAGCGCGAATGAATACACGTTTGCCAGAGACCTGGCCCTGCGCGCACAGGTCGGAGAAGCGGATGACGTTCATGGAAGACCCTGTCAAAAGAAACGAAGCAGATTGTAGAAGCGCCGCCGACCGGTCTTACCAGCCGAGGCTCAGGTGCAGCGGCAAATAGACCAGCATGCCAACAATGATGGTGCCTAGCACGGCCTGACCAGTTCCCCTGCGCCAGAAGAACCAGCAGCTGCCGGTGGCCGCGGCAAAAAGCCGCGCGTCCTGCCAGCTGCCGATGAGATGCCCTTGCGTCATCACGATTTCCGGAACGATTACGGCAGCCAGTGCCGCAATCGGCGCATACTGCAAGCCGCGCCGCGCCCAGTGCGGCAACTCCCAGGGCTTGCTTGAGATAAAGAAGAAACAGCGGGTCAGCACCGTCACGCCGGCCAGACCCACGATGGTCGCAATCGTCCAGGGATCGGTGTTTCCGCTCATGCTTTTTCCAGGGTCAGGCAGACAGCCACCGCTGCCGCAATCGCAAGCAGAATATTGAGTTTGAAGGGCAAGGCGACAGCAAGGACCGCCACCACACCGGCCACGCCGGCCGACACCAGACGCCTCCGGTCTGAGGCCAGCGAACACAGGATGCCCAACAAGGCCAGAATGCCGGCAAATCCCAAACCCCAGGCCATCGGAACAAAATTGGCAAGCGCGACACCCAACAGGCTGCAGCCGACCCAGGCGGCCCAGGTCACACCGCAGTTGCCCGCCAAATATGCCTGCTGGGCGCCTAACTCAGCGGCGTCTCCATCGGGCCGGGGAAACCTCTGGGTAAAAAGCACATAAGTCAGGTCCGTTGTGAGATAGCCGCTGATGAGTCGCTGCCACAAGGGCAGGCGCATGAGATAGGGGCGCAAGTGGGCGCTGAACACCACAAAGCGCAGATTGACGCAAAAGCCAGTGGCCAAGATGACCCAGATCGGCGCTCCCGCCACGAGCAGTGGAATGGCCGCCAGCTGCGAGCTGCCGGCAAAAACAATGACACTCATCAACACCGCCTCGATTGCGCTCATACCTGACTTCATCATCGCTACACCGGTCATCAGCCCCCAGGCCGCGATGCCGGGAGCCAGTCCGAGCGAAGCGAGTGCGCCCTGCCGAAATTCCGGGTGCAAGTAGTTGCTGCGAAGAAAAAACACTACGCTTCTTGCTTCCCAAAAATCATGCCGGGGCGTAAATCAAAACCACGCAAAAAATCTGCGACGCTCATGCGTTTCGCGCCGGGACGCTGTAGTTCCGTGATCAAGACAATGGAGTTGCTGGCGGCGACCGCAATACCCTTGGCATCGACCAGCAAGATGGTGCCAGCTTGAGTGCCTTGCGCTGGCACGCCAGGCAGCGCGGTCGCCATCCAGATCTTCAGAGTCTCACCGTTCAGTGAGGCTGCAGCACCCGGGAAAGGATTGAAGGCGCGAACCTTGCTGGCAATCCTGGATGCTTCCTGCTCCCAGTCGATCGACGCTTCGTGTTTCTCGATCTTGCTGGCATAGGTAACGCCCTCGGCCTGCTGCGGTACTGGCCTCAAGTTGTGCGCTGCCGCTTTTTCCAGTGTCAGCAGCATCAGGCGAGCGCCCAATACGGCCAATCGGTCCTGCAAGGTGCCGGTGGTGTCAGTCTGCGCGATCGGCATCATGTGGGCCATCAGCATGTCTCCGGTATCGAGCCCGGCATCCATCTGCATGATCGTGATGCCGGTCTCGGTATCGCCGGCTTCGATCGCCCGGTGAATCGGCGCCGCACCGCGCCAGCGCGGCAGCAGCGAGGCGTGAATATTGAAACAACCGTGTTTGCTGGCCCCCACGCTTGCCACTTCGTGTGCTGCGCTGCCCCCCGCGGGGGCCGTGCCTTGCTTGGGGCGGCCCGGCGCGGCGGCGGCGCCCATCATATCCAGCACCCACTGCGGCAGGATCAGGCCATAGGCTGCCACCACCATGGCTTCCGCCTGCGCCACCTCGATCGCGACGCGGCCGGCCTGTGCATCTTCAGGGTATTTGCCATTGAGTCGCAAACTGCGAGGCTGCGCCAGTGGCAGGCCCTTTTCCATTGCATAGTGTTTGACGCTGGAAGCCTGCAACTTCATGCCGCGCCCAGCCGGGCGGTCTGGCTGGGTCAAGACCAGGGCAATAGTGTGGCCGGCCGCATGCAAGTGCTCCAGGGCAACGCGGGCAAACTCCGGCGTGCCCGCAAAAATCAACCTCACCGCGCTTCCTCACGCTGCGCCTTAAGCATCTTCTTCTTGATCCGATTGCGTTTCAAAGGCGACAGATATTCGACGAAGACCTTGCCTTTGAGGTGATCCATTTCGTGTTGGATGCACACCGACAAAAGGCCTTCGGCCTGCAACACACGGGACTTTCCGTCAACACCGAGCGCACTGACCGTCACTGCATCAAAGCGCTCGACGCCGTCGTAAATGCCGGGTACCGACAAACACCCCTCCTCATTGAGGTGGGTTTCTGCGCTGGTCCAGACCAGTTGCGGATTGATCAGCACGACCGGTTGGTCGCGCTGCTCCGAGACGTCAATCACAATCAGCCGCTCATGCACGTCGACCTGAGTCGCCGCCAGTCCGATGCCCTTGGCTTCGTACATGGTTTGCAGCATGTCTGCAACCAGCGTCTGGATCCGGCCGTCGACCGCCGGCACCGGCTTGGCCACTGTGTGCAACCTGGGGTCTGGAAAGAAAAGAAGCGGGAGTAAAGCCATGTTTCAATCAGTTTCGGGATGTCGCTATTTTCGCTACTTTTGCCTGCTGTGCCACCGCTTCGCTTCCAAAAGCGTTGCCCTATCAAGGGCTTGGGAGCAAAATTGCGTCTGATTCAAAAGGCAATCCAGTGCCGCTAGATGTGACAATAAGCATGATGACAAATTACAAAGTGGCATTACATTGCGCAACAATCAGCCTAACGGTTCTGGCCGGCGCCATGTTGGCAGCGCCCTCGGTATCGGCTCAGAACCTTGCCGTGACGCCGGCTCAACAAGCGACGGCGGACGGGGTCGCACAGGCTGGTGTTGCCTTAAGTGATCTCGCCCCCAATGCGCCTGACAGCCACACTGTGCAGCGCGGTGACACCTTGTGGGCGATCTCCGCAATCTTCCTGAAAAGTCCTTGGCGCTGGCCCGAGTTGTGGGGCATGAACCTCGGCGAAATCAAGAATCCGCACCGGATCTACCCGGGGCAGAAGTTGTACTTGGAAAAAAGGAACGAACTGGCCACACTGCGCGCGTCCTCGCTCAGTCAGGAGGCCTCGCTCGAAGCTCTCGCTACGGTTCGCTTGTCCCCGCGCACGCGCGTCGAGACGATGACCGACGGGGCGTTACCGACTTTAAAGAGTCAGTTGATCGAACCCTATCTGGCTGAACCCTTGATCGTTGACGAAATTAGCCTCCAGTCGGCCTCGCGCATCGTCGCGGGGCAGGAAGAGCGTGTTCTGATAACCCGTGGCGATCGTGCTTACGCGCGCGGTCAAGGCGACACCGTCTTGATTGATGACATCAGTCAAAAACAAAAGATGTATCGGGTATTTCGCAATGCGACGCCGCTAAAGGATCCGACGACCGGTGAACTTCTGGGTTACGAAGCGCAGTACCTCGGCAAAGCGCTGTTGGTGCGCGGCGAAGCCAGCGAGCAGTCCACCGACCAGGATGGCAAGGCGCGCACCGACAGGGTTCCTGCCACGATCGACATCGTCGCCGCCAAAGAGGAAATGCGCGCTGGTGACCGCTTGCTGCCAGAGCCTGAACGCCAACTGGTCAATTACGTTCCCCACGCGCCCCGGGGCAAAGTTGACGGTCGCATCGTCTCGGTGTACGGCAGCGCCGTCGTCAACGCCGCTCAGAATCAGGTGGTGGTCATCAACCGTGGCAGCAACGACGGCATAGAGAATGGTCATGTGCTGGCCATTTTGAAGAACGGTGGCCGCTTCGTAGACAAGACCGACGAGGCCCGACTCGAACTGAAATTGCCAGACGAGCGTAACGGCTTGCTGATGGTTTTCAGGGCTTTCGAAAAACTGTCCTACGCCCTGGTTCTGGAAATCACCGATGGTGTCCGGGTCGGCGACCGACTGGTCAACCCGAACTAGAAATTACACCGAAACAGCAGTCAATGGAGCGCCAGGAACTCGACCTTTGGTTGCGCCTGACATTGACACCGGGCGTTGGCAACGCCACGGCGCGCAAATTGCTGTCGGCCTTTGGCTTGCCTCAGAGCGTATTCCAGCAGTCGGCCAGCGCACTGCGCCAGGTCGTCAACGAGGCTCAGACCAATGCCCTGCTTGCCACCCCCCGAGAGTTGGACGCGCTGCTTGAACTGACCTGGAATTGGCTTGCGCAATCGGGCCCAGGCAGTGCCAGGCGCCGGATTCTTGTTCTGGGCGACCCGAACTACCCGCCATCGTTTTTGTCGATTGAAGATCCCCCCCTGCTCTTGTATTTGCTGGGTGCTGGCAGTCTCGCATCGGACAGTTTGGGAAACGGCCAAATCAACAGCATCGCGATCGTTGGCAGTCGCAACCCAACACCGCAGGGAACGGCCAATGCACGACAGTTTGCAAGAGCGCTGGGACAAGCGGGCCTGACCGTGGTATCGGGTCTGGCGCTGGGCATCGACGGCGCTGCGCACGAAGGCGCGCTGGACAATGTCGAAGCCGGCTCGGACCGCACGGCGACGCTGGCCGTAGTTGGCACGGGGCTGGACCGGGTCTACCCGAAGGGGCATCTCGACCTGGCCCACCGCATCGCCCAACATGGACTGTTGATCAGCGAGTACGCGCTTGGCACACCGCCTTTAAATGCCAATTTTCCGAAACGAAATCGACTCATTGCGGGCCTGGCTCAGGGCACGCTGGTGGTTGAGGCGGCGCTCATGTCGGGCTCACTCATCACGGCTCGGCTGACAGCCGAGCAGGGCAAAGAAGTCTTTGCGATTCCTGGTTCGATTCACTCGACGCAGGCGCGTGGCTGTCACGCCCTGATCAAACAGGGCGCCAAGTTGGTCGAATCAGCGCAGGATGTATTGGAAGAATTGAAGATTGAGCTCAAACCGCAGCGAGCTGTTGACGTTGCTCCGTGGGACGCCACGCTCGGTGACGCTGAAGGCGGCTCGGACGCTGGGCTCAGTTTGCTCGACGTGCTGGGCTTTGATCCGGTTGGACTGGACGCACTGCAAGCCCGCTGCCAACTTGATACGGCAAATTTGCAGGCGCAGTTGATGACGCTTGAACTTGGCGGCTGGGTGGCACGCCTGCCCGGCGGCCTGTTCCAGCGCCTGAAGCCGATCAACCCAGCAGGCGCTCGGGATTGGCGTTCAACTTCGTAAGCGCATCACGCGTCGCACGCACGGTCAGCGCTTCCTGCTCCTGCGGCAGCAGTAAACCAGCCTGCAGATAGGCAGCTAGGCGTCTGGCCTGAATCAGATAACTGCGCCCATCGCTCGAAGCAAACAAATTCAGATGTTTTCGCTCGCTGCGCCAGACAAACTGCACGTGCGCCTGGCGCCCATTGTGGTCCAGCGTGAACCAGGAGCCGATCTGCAATTGAGTCGCCCACGAAAGCATGGCCGGCGTCGGTCTCGATCCGCCATCGGTCACCACATCAATATTGGACGCGTCCATTCCGAGCATCAACTCGATGCTCTGGGTGTCCAGCGGCAAATCGCCCGTGCCCTCGTCGCTGACAAAGTCTTCCAGGCGTGCCAGACGTTCTGCCATGGTCGCGATCTGCTCTGCCGGAATGGCTTGTGTCTTGGACACAAAGGCATCGGCCATGGTGTCGCTGAAGGTCTTGATATAAGCATCCTGCTGTTCCGTCGCAATATTCAGCAGGGTCATGCCGGAGCGCAGTTTCTGCAGCAGCGCGGGGAAATCCCGAATCACACGAGCCCGATCACTTCGATTGGGTTTGGCGCTGGCGGCCCAGACCAGATCCGACGCCACTTTCTTGAGTCCCAAAGTCTCCTCATGCTGTGGCCCCTTGCGCACCGCTGCGACGGCCAGCACCTCAGCCCAGACCTTGAACAAAAATTGACGAATCTCCTCGCGCACCGGCATATCCTTGAGCATGTTGCGCATCTCGATCGTGTACTGGATCGTCAGTGTTTCCTTCTGCTCGATCTGTTGCGCCACGCCAACCACTTTTTGGGTCGAACCCCGTCCGGTCAAGAATTGCGCCAGAAATTTCTGGAACTCGTCATACACCAGTTGATAAACCCGCTTGCCGGTTTCCGGGTACTGCTCGATCACCTGAACCACGCGCTTGATTTCGGTCTCCAGGGCACTGCCGCCGATGCCGCTGGCGTCGAAACCCATGACACAGGAACCCATACGGTCAATCAACTGACGAGCCGGGTGGTCCATAGTCCCGAAGAAGTCTGGTTCAGCCAGTGCCACCCGCAGCACGGGCATCTGCAATCTGGCAAACCAGACACGGATCCCCGGCGGGATCCGGTCTTCCTGCAGAATCGCCTGAAACATCAAGGCCACAATCTCGATGACAGCTTTTTCACCTTTGGTCTCTGCTTTGTCCTTCAGATCGCTGGTCTGGCGGCGCAAGTCAGCCGACACCCGGGCGACCCCGGCCGGACTGTAGTCCTCGTTGACAGTTACCGCACCCGAACTTGATGAGCCCGCCAGGACGGTCGCAGCCCACGCTGTGGGTGCGGCCATCGCTGCCGCCAGTGCTGGCGACGGCGCACGCCGCGCCCCACTGTCAAAATCGACACCGCCGGACCCGGCAAGCAGGCGTTTGAGTTGCCCCATGACGCCGGCCGCCCGGCCGCGCGCCCTCGCCAGCGGTGTGGTCCCGGTCATCATGCGGGTTTCTTCTGCGGCGTTGTATGCATCCGAGCGGTAACGACCGGCAGAAGAGTACCGCTGCATCGGATCCTCCGCTCCCGCATCGGCGTCCCCTCCATTCCATCCAAGGCGTCCCGCAAAGTTGACGCCTGATCGCTGCTGTTGGTCGTCGCCCGCTCGGCCTGACCCTTCCCCGGCCGGCCCCGGCTTTGCAGATGCTTCTTCGCGCGATTGCGCTGGCATCCTGGCGCTGGAGGCGACAGTTCCGCTTGCGGACACAGGTGCTCGCACGACACGATCGGAAAGATCAATGGTCGGCAGCACGCCACGCTCGATCATGAACGCGTTGCAATTGGCATAGATCTGCTTGAAACGCTCGGTCAATAGTTTTTGCGCCACGTCATTGACCATATTCCAGGCCTCACGCGACAAGCCGACGCTGACCCAGCGTTCGACCATCAGCTGAAAAATCACCTCCGGCCGAAATATGTCATTTTTATCGAGTTCTTGCTCACCTTGCAGGTACTTGACGCGAAACAAAAGGTCGTTGTATTCGGAACCCGCCTGCTCCAGTACCCCCAAAGCCAGCCGCGAAGCCAGAATCTTGTTCTCCGCCACATCCGTGCCTACCAACTCGAAAGCGCCATCAAGCACCGCCTTTGCTTTGGGCGCGGGTGGTTTCAACGCATCTTTCCAGTCGTTCAGTGTGCCCTGCACCCAGGCGGCACGCTCGTTTTGGTAGGCGGTCAAGGCGTCGCGCCGATTCTGCATTTCGCGGGATGGCGCCGCCTCGTACATCAACTCGTTGAAGCGCTCCAGCACCACAGTGCCCAGATCCGCCATGGCACGTCCGGCCTCCGTCACAAAATGCCCGCGTGTCTCCTGAGAAAGTTGCTCGCGCCGCGCAATGGGTGGTTGGGTCGCCATGGCTCAGCTCTTGATCAGACAGTGGCCCCTGCATTCGGATCGTTCGGGTCGCCTTCTTCCTTCTTGACGCCTGCCTTGACCAGATCCTCACGCCGTATGCCGAGCCACATGGCAATCGCCGCGGCCACGAAGACTGAAGAATAAATGCCGAACAGAATACCAATCGTCAACGCCAGCGCAAAGTAGTGCAGCGTGGCGCCCCCGAACAGCAGCATCGACAGCACCATCAACTGGGTACAACCGTGCGTGATGATGGTGCGACTGATGGTCGAAGTGATCGAGCTGTCGATGATCTGCACGGTATTCATCTTGCGATAACGACGGAAATTTTCGCGAATACGGTCAAAAATGACAACTGATTCATTGACCGAATAGCCAAGTACCGCCAACACGGCAGCCAGTACCGGAAGCGAAAATTCCCATTGGAAAAAAGCAAAAAATCCCAGGATGATGATCACGTCATGCAAATTGGCAATGATCGCGGCCACAGCGAACTTCCATTCAAAGCGGATCGCCAAGTAAAGCATGATGCCAATCACCACCGAAGCCAGCGCCTTGAGGCCATCGGTGGCCAGTTCGTCACCCACCTGCGGCCCGACGAACTCGGTTCGGCGCATCGCAGCACCTGGATCCGCGGCCTTGAGTACGCTCATGACCTGTTCGCTTTGCTGCGCCGAGCTGACGCCCTTCTGCACCGGCAGCCGGATCAGCACATCACGCGCCGTGCCAAAATTCTGCACCTGCACGTCTTTCAAACCCAGACTCGCCACGGCATCGCGAACACCGTTCAAGTCGGCTGATTGAACATAGCTCACTTCCATCAAGGTTCCGCCGGTGAATTCCACCGACAGATGCAGTCCCCGTGAAAACAGGAAGAAGACGGCGGCAAGAAAGGTGACCAGCGACACCAGGTTGAACACCAGCGCGTGCCGCATGAACGGGATGTCGCGCCTGATCTTGAAAAATTCCATGCAATGCTCTCCCTACTTTGGCGTGGCAGCGATCTCTGCAGTTGGGCGCCAAACCGTACCAATCGACAGACTCTTGAGCTTGTTCTGACGCCCGTACCAAAGATTGGCCAGACCTCTGGAAAAGAACACGCCCGAGAACATGCTGGTCAATATGCCCAGACAATGCACCACAGCAAAACCCCGCACCGGACCCGAGCCGAAGGCCAGCAGTGCCAAGCCGGCGATCAATGTCGTGACATTGGAATCCAGAATCGTGGCCCAGGCCCGCTCGTACCCGGCGTTGATGGCAGCCTGAGCGGAAGCGCCGTTGCGCAGTTCCTCGCGCACCCGTTCGTTGATCAACACATTGGAATCAATCGCCATACCGAGCACCAGCGCCATCGCCGCCATGCCCGGCAGCGTCAAAGTCGCCTGCAGCATCGACAGCACCGCCACCAGTAACAACAGGTTGACCGCCAGCGAAATACTGGAGAACAGGCCGAACAGCATGTAGTAAATACACATGAAGGCGGCTACCGCAGCAAACCCGTAAGTCACGCTATTAAAACCCTTGGCAATATTCTCGGCACCCAGACTCGGACCGATCGTGGTCTCCTCAATAATTTCCATCGGCGCTGCCAGCGAGCCAGCGCGCAGCAACAGGGCAGTGTCATTGGCCTCCATGGTGGTCATGCGACCCGATATCTGCACGCGTCCACCGCCGATCTCGCTGCGGATCACCGGCGCCGTAACGACCTCACCCTTGCCCTTTTCAAACAGCAGGATGGCCATGCGCTTGCCAACATTTTCGCGCGTCACATCCCGAAAAATACGGGCGCCTTTGGCGTCCAATGTCAGATTGACAACCGCCTCCTGCGTCTGACTGTCGAAGCCAGGCTGTGCGTCGGTCAGGTTTTCCCCGGTCAGGATCACCTGCTTCTTGACAATGACCGGCTGGCCGGTGCGTTCCAGATAGCGCTCGGCACCAAAGGGCACGGCCGCAGCGCCGCTCTCGGCAGCGCGCGCTTCGCTGCTTTCATCGACCATGCGCACTTCGAGCGTGGCGGTACGGCCCAGGATATCCTTGGCTTTGGCCGTATCCTGAACACCGGGCAGTTGCACCACGATCCGGTCCAAGCCCTGCTGTTGAATGACGGGCTCGGCGACACCCAGCTCATTGATGCGGTTGTGCAGCGTGGTGATGTTTTGCTTGAGCGACTGGTCCTGCACCCGGCGCGCCGCCTCCGGTTTGATCGATGCCGTCAGCTTGTACTCGGTACCTTCAGGCACATCGACCGACTGCAAATCGGTAAACAGGTCGAGCAGGACCGCCTTGGCAGCCGCCATCGTCTCGGTGTCCCGAAAACGTATTTCGATCGTCTGGCCATTGCGGCTGATGCCGCTGTGGCGCACATTCTTTTCGCGCAAACTGGTGCGAATATCGCCCGTCAGTGACTCCGCCTTCTTGGCCAGCGCAGCCTGCATGTCGACTTGCAGCATGAAATGCACGCCGCCGCGCAAATCGAGGCCAAGATACATGGGGAAGGCGCGCAAGGCGGTGAGCCAGGTCGGTGAACGCGACAGCAAATTGAGTGCCACGATGTAGCCGGCATTGGCAGCGTCCGGGATCAAGGCCTTTTGAATTGCATCCTTGGCCTTGAGCTGCGTCTCGGTATTGCCAAAACGCGCTTTGACCGAGGTATTGTCCAGGGTCACAAAATCAGCCTCAATGCCAGCCGCCTTCAGAACTTCTTCGACGCGAGCCTTGGTACCCGAGTCGACCTTGATCGTGACCTTGGCCGATGACACCTGAACCGCAGGCGCTTCACCAAAAAAATTCGGCAGGGTATACAAGAACCCCACTACCAGCGCGATCAAGATGATCGTGTATTTCCATACCGGGTAACGATTCATGATCGCTTCTTGTGCCTTATAGAACCTGGACTACTTGATGCTTCCCTTGGGCAGAACTTGCACCACGGCGCTGCGTTGGACTTGAAGCTCGACCCCCGTGGCCACCTCCAGGCTCAAATAACTGTCGCCGAGTTTCGTAACCTTGCCCAATACGCCACCCACTGTGGCAACTTCATCACCTTTGGCCAGCGAATCAATCATGGACTTGTGCTCTTTCTGTTTCTTCATCTGCGGACGAATCATCACAAAATAAAGCACCACAAACATCAGCACCAGCGGCAGCATGCTCATCAGTGAGGACTGCATATCACTACCGGCAGCGGCTGCTTGCGCAAAAGCGGAAGAAATAAACACGTAAAACTCCAGGGTAAGGAAAGCAGCGTCTGCCGCCTTTCGTTGGCGGGTCAAACGCAAGAAACAAATAGCCGCGTATTGTATGCGGCGCGGCGCCCCGGCGATCGAGCGCCGCTAACGGGCACCGTTCTCCCTTGGCCAAAGCACCCACAGCCGCAAGGGCTGCTTCAGGCGCCCCGCCAGTTCTGCGGCCGAGCCACCCCAGCCGGCAAAATAGTCGGCTCGCACCCCGCCCGCGATAGCGCTGCCGGTGTCCTGCGCCAACACCAGTTTTTGCAACCGGAGCGTAGCACCGCTGGATTCCAACCAGACCGGCGTACCATAGGGGATGCTGCCAGGATCAACCGCAATTGAGCGGCCCGGCGTCAACGAAACTCCCTGCGCACCTTTGGGTCCCCATGCGGCATCCCGTTCCGACAAAGCCTCTTCGCGAAAGAATACGGTGCGCGGATTGCTCCATAACAGTTCTCTGGCGCGCCCTGGATTCTTCTGGACCCAGGCCTTGATTGCAGGCCAGGACGCGTCGCGCACGGCGCCCTGATCCAGTAGCCAGCGCCCCACACTCTTGTAGGGTTGTTCGTTGGAGCCGGCATAGACCACGCGAACCAGCGTTTGGCTGCCGTCGGGCTGCTTGATGCGCAGGCGTCCGCTGCCCTGGACCTGCAAGATCAACGCGTCAACCGGATCTGCCAGAAAGGCAATTTCCCGACCCTTGAACGCGGCCTGCACCTGCGCCACGCTATCGATCTCCTGCCGCGTGTACCAGGGTTTGCCACGCGTCAGACCCACCGGCGGCTGGTAGAGTGCGACAGAAAACTGAGCATCTGGTTTTCGGGAAGCGTCAAACGAGGGCTCGAAATAGGCGGTCAGCAAACCCTCACTGGCGCCTGCGAGGGTTTCCACCCGGTAGGGCTGCAGGCGTTCCATGAGCCAGGCACGCTGCGCCGCGCCTTCGGCGATGCTCAGGCGTCGAACGTCCCCGCAGAGCGAGGCAAAAACCGGGCCCGGCCGCTCACAACTCTTCACCCAGGCGTTCCAGGCCTCATGCAAGGCATCCTCGGAAAAACCCGGTAACTCATTCCAGCGCACAGCAGTCCAGCGACTCTTGGCTTGCAAAATGGGTGCCGGCAAGGCACCCCTGTCGTCCGACCGAACTGCTGGCACAGGCGTTCCTGGGGTCTGGCGGAGCGGCGCACTGCCACAGGCCGCCAGCAACATCGCCAGCGCGATGCTGATCACGACCGACAGAGTCAGTCGCAACTCATTGCCCGTGCGTAAAGATGCCATGATTTCAACGCGCAGGCGTGCCCAGCTTGCCGTCCGCAGCTTCAGGCTTGTTGTCACCGGATACAGTTCTGTGCTCCACGCGCGCGATTTTCGGGTCGGCCCAACTGCCGTCGATGTGAAACTCCTGCGTTGCCGCTTCAATCATGGGACGGCGCAAGAACAGCTGGGCGAGGAAGGTGCCGATGCCGATCGCCGGATTGATGACCGATGCAATCAGGGAGACGGTGCCGGCGTTGATTTCCGGCACCACCACGACCTTGAGGTCCTGTGTTTCCTTGGCCAAGTCTGCTTGCCCTTCCATCAGAACTGCCGCGTTAACGCCCTTCATCTGCAGATTATTGGTCTTGGCAATGCCCTGCTCGATGCGCACGTCACCGCGCAGAAAATCGAAGGCAAACCCCTGGCTGAACACGTCCCGGAAATCCAGCGTCAGGCGTCGCGGCAAGGCTTGCAGGCTGAGTACACCGAGCAGTTTGGCGATGCCCGGATCGGCCTGCAAGAACTGTCCACTCTCGATATTGACGGAAAAGGCGCCCGTCATGGAGGGGTAATCGAGATCGAACGGTGAACCAAGCCAGGCGACCTGACCCTCCATCTGACCCTGTGCTTTTCGAACCACGTCCTTCATTCCAAAGCGGGCCAGCAATGCGCCACCGTCGGCGATGTCAAGCTTGAAATTGAGCGCAGTGCGCCGCCGCTCCGACACATTTGCCGGTGCCGGACCAGGCCCGACCTGGGCCGCGACGCTGGCCCAGTTACCGCTCGCCGTCAGCGCCGCTTCCGGTGTGATCAGGTTGAACTTGCTGAGCCGCCATTCGCGCGCTCGCCCGTCACGAGCCAATGCGGTAGCACTGCGATTGATGGCCTCAACCTCCAGACGTCCCAAGTGTTTGCCACGCAACTCAAATTCCTCAGCCACAATGTCGAGCGCCGGTATGCTTGCCGGTTGCTCGTCGAGCAGGGCCTCGACTTCGCTGACTGCGCTCGGTGCGACGATCAGTCGGCCCAATCGGGCGTAGACGCGTCCTGGCCCGCTGTCCGAGGCTTGGCGATATTCGAGGTAGCCGTTGAGTTCGCCTGCGTCCAGGTTGGCACGCCACAACATGCCGTCGCGTGAGCCACCGACCACCACGTTGTGGAATTTGCGGCCGCCGAAAGTCAACTCGCGCGAGCGCACCGCCATGCTGGTCGGAAGGTAATTCAGCGGCGTGCTGCCTTGCCTGATATCGGTGAGCGAAGTACTGGTGGCATCGGTCAGCACGGCATCCCACGCGTCCATATCGAAAGTGTTGAGGTTGATATTCGCCGCCACTCCTTCTTCGGGCAGGGGTGCGACCTCCTGCGCTGACAAACCGGCTGCCATGCTGCCGCGCAAGACACGCGGCTCCGGGCCTGACAGATCGCGCAAGTAAACAATCGAAGCGACGCGTCCGAAATCCAGCGTCAACTGGTCGCGCAGACGCAGCTGACCGGTCGGGCCGGGTAACAATGATTCCCGCAACAGGGCCGTCTCGAACCTGAAAGGGATGACCGTCTCGGCGCTCTTGTTGAACGGCGCTGGCAGGTTCAGTGCCAAGCCCTGCAAATTGCTGGCCACCAGCAATTCAGGCTCGCCGCGGCGAAAGCCAAGGACCGCAGAATAAGCCGCGTTACCGCTGGCGCGCTGCGCCAGGCGTGCCGCGAAACCCAGTTCCTTGGTCTGGCGCAGTCCTTCGGCAGTGACACGTCCGTTGGCGCGAATCACAATTGAAGGCGCCGTACGCGCTGAATTGGCACTCGATGCCGGCACCGAGCCGCCCTCCAGGCGCACGTCGCCGCCCAGCATCTGGGCCTGACCCCCGACAATGGAAAACTCGCTTTCCGAAAAACTCACAACACCACGCGAGCGTGTCAATTTGGGAGTGTCCGGCGTGATCTGGATGTCGTTGTCGGCCAGGGTCACGCTGCCTTGCACGGTTGATTTCTCCAGATTGGCGATCGGCAGCAACAGCCTCAGCTTGTAGTCGGCGCCGGCACTGGCTGTGGCCCGACCCAAAGCGTGGCCGATCATCGCGCCGATCGGTGACCCATTGACCAGGCCCAAACCATCGACCATGGCGCCGCGGGCTTCGGCGTTGACGCTGACGACCGGGCGCTCCAGATCGGGGATCATCGCTTCCACCTTGCTGATCTGCAAATTGCCAGTGCTACCAATCCGTGCGCGCGCCCCTCTGACCTGCATCTGGGCCCGCTCGAACAGCAATTCGCCGCTGAGTTGTGTCAACACCGGCCAGGGCAACGCATCGCGGGGCTGCAGGTTGCGCGGAACATAAGCGTAGCTGGCATTGCGCACGTCTGCCGAAATCCTGAATTCCCCCAGTTTGGGATCGACAAAAGGCATGTCATGCAAATCACCTTTCAGCCTGAAGCGAGCGGCACCGACAGAGCCCGCCTGCACCGCATCATGCACATAATCCCGCGCGCTGCGGTGAATGATGGAGGGCAGGTAGCGGTACACGCGGGTGCCATCGGCACGGCTGAGCGTGCCCTGCAAATCAAGCACTCCCGGAAACCGGGCATGCCCATTCGATTTGGCCGGATCACTGGTTTCCCATTTGATCTGCGCCTCGCCCTGGGCATCCGCATTGCTGAATTTCAAATTGGGCAACTGCACCGCAATCCGTTCGGCATTGACCTGCCATCGAACATCGGTCGACATTTGCAACAGCTCAACCACCGGTTCATCGAATATCCCGGGCACCGCCAAACTGCCACTGGCCAGCGCAACAGAACCCCGTCCACCCAATTGGTTGAAGTCAAACTCGACATTGGCACCCTTGACACCCGGAAAGCCTGCGGCCGCCGCCAGTTCCAACTGGCTGACGCGCCCTTTGACCTCGAACTTGATCAAGTTGTCCAGCGGTCCCTGCCAGCTGGTTTGCAAGCTGTCCACCAGGCCTTTGGGCGCGTGCGACATCAATGTGGCCCGTGCCACCGGATCCAATGGCAAGCGGTTGGCAATTTGGGAGAGGGCATTGAGATCGAGCTTGTCCGCCTTGAGCTCCCCCCGTGCCTGGATCTTTCCCTCGGAACCGAGATAGTTGACACTGACATTACCGCCTGGCCAGCGCAGGCCGTCATGCGTCTGAAACTGGAGTGCCTGGGTGGAAAATTCAAAGCCCGCAGCCAGCACCTTGCCACCCAGTCGCCCCCGTACCGACTGCAGGTCCAGCGAGCGCAAGCCATGTCCGAGCGTCACGCTGACTTCACCCAAAGCAACATCGGCTACCACCCCCATGACCTCGGCGCGATTGATATCGGCCCACGCTGTCAGTGCACCGTTGCCCTGCCGCAAATCGATACCGAGATCAGCGTAACGCCGCAGCTCGGACAAGTCAACGCGCGTAAAAGCAGCGTACAACTGCCCGTCCCAATCCTGCCAGCGCCCCTTGCGGCTTGAGAGCACGGGCTGCAGGAACAAGCCGCGCAGGCTGAAGCGCTCGCCCCATTGCGGCGGCGGCGTCGCGTCAACACGCATATCATGCCGACGCAGCCGATTGCGCACCACCAGATCAACCTGTTTGAGTTCCAGCGTCGGCGCAGCGCGCATTTCATCGGTCCATCGAATCGTGCCGTCGTGAATGGCAAATTCTATCTGTGAAAAAAACCAGTCCACCACCCCCGAGTCTGAATTCTCGTTCCTGGAAATATCGAGCCCGGCCACGATGACCTTTCCGTCCAGACCACGGCGGATATTGAGCTCCGGCCGATCCACGTACAACTGTTCAAAGCCAAGATACAAAAGCGAACGGGGTGACAGCGCGGCCAGCACGCGCGGCAACAGCAGGGCCTCTCGACCCTGGGCGTCAAACAACTGAACATTGGAGAGTTCAAACGATGGGATCGTGCCGGTCGAGTACGCTACGACAGCACCGATACGCACCTTGACCCCGAGGATCTGTGTGGCCCGCGCTTCCAGCAGCGGGCGAAATTCGCCAATTCGCGGCACAATCAGCCAGTGCAGCGCGCCCCAGGCCACCCCGAAAAGAATCCAGACTGTCAATACCAGGCCCAATGACCAGCGAGCCAGGGTTGTCGATATTTTGAGCAAAGGTGAAGGTGCAGGCGTCGCGTCGATCATTTGGGACAAATCACTATGACAGGAATTATGACCCGGCCAGACTTGTCGTCGCACTCGCGCCTTGGCCAGCGTGTGCAACGCCGCTTTGCCGGTCAATTGCATTTGCTGGCGCCTGGCGTGCCCGACCAGGCGGCCATGGAAATGGCGCTGGTTTCGCTGCAGGCGGACGGCCTCGATCTTGGCGCTACCTTGCGAATCATCCGCCAGTTGGTACTGGAGAGGCTGTTGAGGCTGGATTGCGATCAGCAAGCACCCCTGCAGCAAGTCACACAAGTCATGACCGATCTGGCAGAGTTCTCGCTCAAACGGGCCTGCACCCAAGTCGAGCAGGATCTGGCTCAGAACCACGGCGTCCCCATCACTTCGACTGGAGACCGTGCCCAGCTCTGGGTCATCGGCATGGGCAAACTTGGCGCACGAGAGCTCAATGTTTCGAGCGACATCGACTTGATCTATGTCTACGATCACGACGGAGAAACCAGCGGTAATCCTGAGGGCCGGGGGCGCCTGTCAAACCAGGAATATTTCGCCAAGGTGGTACGCGCCGTCTATGCGCTGATCGGTGACAGCACCGAATATGGCTTTGTCTTTCGCGTCGATCTGGCACTGCGGCCCAACGGCAACTCAGGCCCACCTGCGGTTTCGCTCGGTGCGCTGGAAGAATACTTTCACGTGCAGGGGCGGGAGTGGGAGCGCTTTGCATGGCTCAAGAGCCGCGTCGTGGCGCGCCTGGGCGACCCTGACACCGGTTCAGCCCAAAGTCTGCGCAATGTCGTACTGCCCTTCGTCTTCAGACGTTACCTGGACTACAACGTGTTTGACTCGCTGCGGGTACTGCACCGCCAGATACGCCAACACGCCAACAAGCGCAGCAGCGGACGACCGGAGCGCGCCAACGATGTCAAGCTCGGGCGCGGCGGCATACGCGAAATCGAATTCATTGTGCAACTGCTGCAGGTGGTTCGCGGCGGCCAGTTTCCCGAACTCAGAACACGTCCGACCCTGAGTGCATTGCAGCGTCTGGCCAAAGCCGACCTGATGCCGCAAGGCAGCGCACAGGCATTGGCTCAGGCATACGACTTCCTGCGCCGGGTCGAGCACCGCATTCAGTACCTGGACGATCAGCAGACGCACATCCTGCCGACCAACGACCTTGATCTTGACTGGATCGCCAGCACCATGGGCTATGCCAGCTCGCCTGCACTGCTGCATCAACTCGACAGCCACCGAGAATTGGTTGCCCAAGAATTCGACGTGCTGCTCGGCGGCGGAGCAGACAAGGAATGCAAGGTTTGCAACGGCGGCAAGAACAATGGCGCGGCACCCGGCTTTGACGAGTTGTTGAAGCAATTGCCGGATGATTTTCGTGCGCGCGTAGCAGCCTGGCGCGAGCACCCGAGGGTGCTGGCCTTGCGCGACGATTCCCGTGCCCGCTTGCTGCGGCTGATTTCGCGCACCGCCCAATGGGTAGCCGAAGGTCTCGTCAGCGAAACTTCAGCGGTGCGTCTGGCCGACTGGATGGAGCCACTGCTGCGGCGCGAAAGCTACCTCGCCCTCCTTTTGGAGAGGCCCCAAGTGCACGAGCGCTTGCTGCGACTGCTGGGGGCAGCGCGCTGGCCGGCGCGCTACCTTCTGTTGCACCCGGGCGTGATCGACGAACTGGCCAACCCGGACATGCTCCATGAGCGCTTTGATCCGGTCGAATTCGAGCATGAGCTTGAACATCGACGTGCTTCACTGGCGAGCACGCGCGAGGATGACGACGAAGGCCTGCTCAATCTGCTGCGCCGCGCCCATCACGCGGAAGTTTTCCGCACGCTGGCACGCGACATCGAAGGACGCCTGTCGGTCGAGCAGGTCGCAGACGATCTAAGCGCATTGGCCGAAGCGGTGTTGCGCGTGACGGCGAGCTGGTGCTGGAGTCGACTGAACAAGCGACACCGAGAGAATCCGCAATTTGCGATCATTGCCTACGGCAAGCTCGGCGGCAAGGAACTCGGCTACGGCAGCGATCTGGACATTGTGTTTGTCTACGAGGACGATGATGAAAGAGCGCCCGAGGTCTATGCCAGCCTGGTTCGCAAACTGATCAACTGGCTGACCGTCAAGACCGGTGAAGGTGACCTCTATGAAATTGACACGGCCCTGCGGCCCAATGGCAACTCGGGCCTGTTGATCACCACTTTTGACGCGTACGCCAACTACCAGCAACAGCGCGGCAGCAACACTGCCTGGACCTGGGAACATCAGGCCATGACGCGGGCCCGTTTCGTGCTCGGCGACGATGCGCTGCGACAGCGCTTTGACAGCATCCGTAACGCCGTCATCACTGCCCCGCGCGACCGTGGCGACCTGAAGGACGAGATCATCAGCATGCGCAACCGGGTCCGTGCTGCGCGGCCTGTCAAAGGCGAGCGTTTTGACGTCAAGCACAGCACAGGCGGCATGATCGACATCGAGTTTGTCACTCAATATCTGGTGCTGTGCAACGCAGCAGCGCACCCGGAGTTGACCGCCAATACCGGCACCATCGCGCTGCTCGAACGTTCCGAGGCGATCGGCCTGCTACCCACCGGCGTCGGTCATGGCGCGGCAAACGCCTACCGCGAATTGCGCCGTGTGCAGCACCGGGCCCGACTCAATGAAGAACCGACCCAGGTCGATCCGTCCGAATTGCAGACCGAGCGCGACGCAGCTCTGCGGCTGTGGCAGACCGTGCTCGGCGCATCTGTCGGTTGAAGCCGCTCAGGCGGTACGGACGACGCGGCGCGTTCCTGCTCTTCAGGATGGCGTGAGCCACTTCAAGATCTGACTCGTCACCTCAGGGCTGCTCAGCAATTCCATGTGGTTGGTGCGGTAGACAATTGCCTGCGAGGTCTTGGTGAAGTCCAGCGTACGAGCGGGATCGTCATGCTGACCCAGCGCGCTGCGCAGCGGCACCAGGCCATCGCCGGTCAGGCGCTGCGCCAGCAGACTGCTTTTGGCAGCAAGGGTTGCAGCCAGGGCGTAGCAGGCCACGCCTTCAGGCAAGGGTACAGCCTGGCGCTTGTCCGGCCGCCTTTGAAACCGGTCGTGGTCCTGCCAGTCGGCGTCAAGCAGATGACCGTAGCGCAGATCCGTGATGCCGGCACTGCGCAGCTGGCCCAGTTTGGCAAAAGGCCGGCTGTAAGGCGTACTACCGAGGATGATGTCGATCCAGTTGCCGGCGCGCTCCAGTGGCGCGCCATGGTGCGGTGTGCCGAGAAACACGATGTTCTTCAAATGCCCGGGCCAGCGAAAACCTTCTTCTTTGGCGTAGTGGTAGGCACTGCGCGTCAGCAAGCCACCCATGCTGTGGGCAAGCACAGTGAGTTCCTCTATCGGTGTCGGCCAATGCACTATCAGTTGCTCCAGCTTGGTTGAGAGCTCGCGCCCGTTTTGCGAAGTGTGCAAGCCGCTGTTGTAGCGCAGGTAGACCGGTGTGTAGGCGAGTTCAGCGGCCAACGCCGAAGCATGGTTCACGGCTTGCCCCATATACTGTGACTGCCACTGCAAGTCATTCATGCACAGACCATGAATCAGCAGCAGCACCTTGCCACTGGCATCGGGCATCGTCGGCATGGTCATCGCATCAAGCGCCTGCCCCTGGTAGCGCAGCGTCATCGTTGCGGCCAATGGATTCTTGCTGGCCAGCAGCCGGTCTCCCAGGACACCATTGAGCGCCGCCAGCACCGCTTCGCGCTCAGGCGTTTCGGCAGGCTCCGCCACAACTGCTTCCAGCAGGGGTTCCAGCATGGTGAATGCGGCGTCCAGTCCCTTGCCTACCAACTGAGTCACTCCATGCACACTTCGGTAAACCAGACCAGTGAGTCCGCGCGTTTGCCCTGGCGCTTCGCCACCTGGTACACCCATGCTGCGCCAGACCGACTGGTGTACGCCCTCAGCAATGCGGGCGACGCCGGCAGTGGCTTGTGTCGCGAGTTGCGAAAGGCCGCGCAAATCGGTCGTCCGCAAATGTTTCATGTTTCAAGTTGGGGACGGAGCAAATTTGCTGCGCAAATCTTGGTCTGTCCCACAAAGTTTAGAACTTCTCATGCGGCGCCAGATAACGCCACTGCCCGACTGGCAGATTGCCGAGCATCAGCTTGCCGATGCGGACCCGTTTCAAGCCAACCACTTTGAGGCCCACCAGCTCGCACATGCGGCGAATCTGGCGCTTCTTTCCTTCGGTCAGCACAACCCGCAACTGCTCCGGGTTCTGCCACGCTATTTTGGCCGGCTTCAAGGCTTGGGCGTCCAGGCTCAGGCCATGGCGCAGTCTGGCCAGCCCCTCGGCCGGAAAAATCGCCTGCACATTGGTCGTCACCGGATCACCCTCGTTGATCTGCAAGAGTCGGTCTGGCTCGCCATCGGGCTCATTGAAACCGGTGTAGCTGACGCGCACCAGGTATTCCTTTTCCATCTGCGAATCTTCACCGATCAGCTGGCGCGCCACGCGGCCGTCCTGCGTCAGCACCAACAGTCCAATTGAGTCGATGTCGAGCCGCCCGGCCGGCACCAGACTCTGCAGCTGCCGTGGGTGGAAGAAGAAACGCGCGTTGTCTTCAGTCCAGCGGTTTTGCGGCTGAATCAGCGTGATCGCCGGCTGGTGACCGTCTTCGGCCTGACCGCTGACAATGCCCATCGGCTTGTTGAGCAGAATGGTCACCTGGTTGGCCTGCTCACCCTGGGCCTGCTTGGCTATTTCAATGCGCACGTCAGGTCGTACCTGCATGCCCATCTCGGCTACCTTACCATCGACCCTGACCCAGCCCTTGCCAATCCACACATCGGCTTCGCGCCGTGAGGCCAGGCCGAGCTCGGCCATGCGCTTATTCAGGCGCAGCGTGCCGCCTGCGCCGTAGGCAGCGGTGTTGCTCTGCCCGGCAGGAAGCGCTGCGCGAGGCGCTGGCGCGGCGGCGCGACGCAATGTACCGGGCTTGCTGGAATCTGTCATGACGCGTCCCGCAGTTGGTCCAGCACCGCCAGAACGGGTAGCAGCACACTGGCACCGAGCTTGCGCGAGCGCTCGCCGCTCCAGCCCGTCACCTCATCTGGCAGATTGGCGTTGTCTTTGAAAGGCATTTCGATGGTGAAGGCCAGGCAGTCGAAATTCTCTCCGACCCAGTTGGTGGCCAAGGTCATATTGCCCTGTCCCGGCTGGGTCTTTGCATAGCCCTGGGCCGTTTGAAAATCGGGACAGGTCTGCAGCCAGACAGTCTTGAAGCTCGCCTCCAATGCTTCGATGCGCGGCGAGTAGCCCGGTCTGCCCTCGGTCCCGACACAGAAGTTGTAAGGCAGGTTCTCGTCACCATGGGCATCGAGGTTCAGATCGACGCCGACCTGCATCATCTTCTGGCGCACCCAGAACACTTCGGGCGACTTTTCCAAGCTGGGACTTTGCCATTCGCGGTTCAGATTGGCACCGGCGGCGTTGGTACGCAGGTTACCGCGCACGGCGCCGTCCGGATTCATATTGGGCACCACGTGGAAAACACACTTGGCCAGCATCACGCGCGCCACCGGGTCATCGCCGTCCAGCAGGCGCTCCAGAAAGCCTTCAACAAACCACTCGGCCATTGCCTCGCCCGGATGTTGGCGCGCGATCAGCCAGATTTTTTTCTTCTGCGCATCTGGCGTGCTACTGGTTTCATCGGTGATACGCAGCAGCGTCATGTCACGCCCGTCCAGCGTCTGCCCCAGATGCTGCACCTCGACGTGGTGGGAGGCCGCCGCCGAGCCGATCAGGTCCAGATGGCGCTCATGCGAGTAGGGCTCGAAATAGGCAAAGTAAACGCTGTTGCTCTCGGGCGTGATGTCGGCTTGCATAACCTTGCCGTCAAAGCGTGTGGCAATGCGAAACCAGTGAAGCCGGTCGTAACTGGCCACTACGCGGTAACCGTCCCAGCCGTTGGGGTAGGCACTGACTCCGGCGTTGAGAAAATTCAATGTCACCGCCAGACCGGCGGCGCCCTGCAGGCAGAAGTGAAACCACTGCGCGAACTCGCTGGCGTTGTCGCGCCGGATGTTGAGTTGGATGTCAGC